>NZ_JAOCCV010000020.1:0-92067 GCF_029840585.1 Pseudomonas sp. GD03875
CCTTGATCCCCGCCGGGTCGTAGCCGCGCACCACCGTGCTGCCGATGGTCAGCAGCGGCACGCCGCGGCCGTCCAGCGCCTCGTAGGCGCGGCGACCTTCGCTGGACTTCTCGATGTCGATCTCGGTGTAGGGAATGCCCTGCTCGGCGAGGAACGAGCGGGTCTTGGCGCAGTAGCCGCACCAGGCGGTGGCGTACAGCACCACGCCGGCTTCGGCCGCCGCCACTTGCGGGGTCGGCCTCAGGCCGAGGAAGGTCTCGATGCGGTCCCAGTGCTGCCAGGCGGCGAGCACTGCCAGCAGCACGAATATCCGTTTGCCCATGTCACTCCTTGCGACGCTTGAGTTGGTCCTTGAGCTGGGTCGGTACCTGGCGAATGATCAGCATGTCGCGCGCCTCATCGTACTCGATCTTCGAGCCCAGCAGATGGGCCTCGAAGCTGATCGACAGCCCCTCGGCGCGGCCGGTGAAGCGGCGGAACTGGCTGAGGGTGCGCTTGTCCGCGGGAAATTCCGGCGCCATGCCGTAATCCTTGTTGCGGATGTGTTCAAAGAAGGCGCGTGGGCGATCCTCGTCGATCAGCCCGGACAGCTCGTCCAGGGTGATCGGCTCGCCCAGCTTGGCCTGGCTGGTGGCGTAGTCGACCAGCGTCTCGGTCTTGGTGCGGGCCTGCTCCTCGGCCATGTCCTCGCTCTCGACGAAGTCGCTGAAGGCCTTGAGCAGGGTGCGCGTCTCGCTCGGCGCGTCCACGCCCTCCTGGCAGCCGATGAAGTCGCGGAAGTAATCCGAGACCTTCTTGCCGTTCTTGCCGCGGATGAACGAGATGTACTGCTTGGAGTGGGCGTTGTTGCGCCACTCGGAGATGTTGATGCGCGCCGCCAGGTGCAGCTGGCCGAGGTCCAGGTGCTTGGCCGGCGCCACGTCCAGCGCCTCGGTCACCGCCACGCCCTCGCTGTGGTGCAGCAGGGCGATGGCCAGGTAGTCGGTCATGCCCTGCTGGTAGTGGGCGAACAGCACGTGGCCGCCGGTGGACAGGTTGGATTCCTCCATCAGCTTCTGCAGCTGTTCCACCGCCTGGCGGCTGAACGCGGTGAAGTCCTGCTCGTCGTCCAGGTAGGCCTTCAGCCAGCCGCTGAACGGGTAGGCGCCGGACTCCTCGTGGAACAGGCCCCAGGCCTTGCCCTGCTTGGCGTTGTAGCTCTCGTTGAGATCGGCCAGCAGGTTCTCCATGGCCGGCGAGGCGGCCAGCTCCGAGTCGCGGGCGTGGAGCACGGCCGGCGAGCCGTCGGGCTTCTTGTCGATCAGGTGGACGATGCAGTGGCGGATCGGCATGGCGGGCGTCTTCGGGCTGTGGAAAGGGGAGCGGGCAGAGTCTACCCGACATCGCCGCGCCGGTGGGGTGGTGCTGGCGATGTGCTGGCATCTTGAGGGGTTATGCGTCGATCAGTCGTCATTTTCAGGAAATCGCGCATCTGTCGCTTCGCTTGCCGGAAGAACGCCGTCTACCGTCTTCTCGTCCACACGACGCAGTAAGGGACGGCACGCGCGGCGCCACAAGCGCTCGCGCATCCATCTGCTCCAAACATGGATTGGAGAACCCCCATGCACCTCAACAAGAAACCTCACCTGTTGTTGGCTTCCCTCCTGGCCGGCGTGTCCGCGCCGGCCCTGGCCACCGAGGCCCGCGACCTGGGCTCGCTGTTCGACAAGCTCTGGAGCCCCACGCGGCTCGGTCCGCTGGAATGCCGCTACGGCCAGATCAACGCCACGCCGCTTTTGCTGCCGCGCTGCATGCAGGCCGAGCGAACGGAACAGCACCTGCAGATGCTCCACGACATCGCCCTGGCCAACGGCGGCAACCGCGCCGCCGGCCTGCCGGGCTACCAGGGCTCGATCGACTACGTGAAGCAGACCCTCGAACGCGCCGGCTACCAGGTGCGCCTGCAGGCCTTCCCGTTCAGCGCCTTCTACCCGCAGGGCCCGGGCCAGCTGCAGGCCGTGGCGCCGACCCCGGCGCAGTACGAGTGGGAGGTGGACTTCACTTACCTGTCGCAGACCGAGGCGGGCGACGTCACCGCCGCCGCCGTGCCGGTGGACATCGCCCTGGGCGACGGCAACACCTCCACCAGCGGCTGCGAGGCCGAGGATTTCGCCGGTTTCCCGGCCGGCGCCATCGCCCTGCTGCAACGCGGCGCCTGCGACTTCGCGACGAAGGCGCAGAACGCCGCCGACGCCGGCGCGACCGGCGTGGTGCTGTTCAACCAGGGCGACACCGAGGACCGCAAGGGCCTGATCAGCGCCACCCTGGGCGACGCCTATGCCGGCGGCATCCCGGTGCTGTTCGCCACCTACGAGGTGGGCGTGGCCCTGGCGCAGACCGCCGACGTACAGGTGCGGGTGGTGGCGGACGTGACGCGCAAGCGCACCGAGACCCACAACCTGATCGCCGAGACCCGCCACGGCAACCCGGGCAACGTGGTGATGGCCGGCGCGCATCTGGACTCGGTGTACGAGGGCGCGGGCATCAACGACAACGGCTCGGGCAGCGCCGCGCTGCTGGAACTGGCGCTACAGCTGAGCAAGGCCCGGCCGACCAACCGCCTGCGCTTCGCCTGGTGGGGCGCGGAGGAGTCCGGCCTGGTCGGCTCGACCTACTACGTCAGCCAGCTGCCGGCGGAGGAGAAGGCGAAGATCAAGGCGTACCTCAACTTCGACATGATCGCCTCGCCGAACTTCGCCTACTTCGTGTATGACGGCGACGGCTCCGCCTTCGGCCTGGAAGGCCCGCCCGGCTCGGCTGCCCTCGAGAAGCTGTTCGAGGAGTATTACAAGCTACGGGGCCTGCCGTTCGAGGGCGACGAGATCACCTTCCGCTCGGACTACGCGCAGTTCTTCACCGACGGCATCGCCTTCGGCGGCCTGTTCACCGGCGCCGAGGTGCTGAAGACCGAGGAGCAGGCGGCACGCTACGGCGGCACCGCCGGCATCGCGCTCGACCCTTGCTACCACGCGGCCTGCGACGACCTGAACAACATCGACCGGCGCGCGCTGGAGGTGAACGGCGACGCCATGGCCTTCGTCACCAGTTGGCTGTCGCTGTCGACCCGGGTGGTCGACGACGAGATCGCCGCCAGCCAGCCGACTGGCCCGAGCCTGAAGCGCGCGGCCAGGGCCTACGACATCACCCACTGGGGCAAGCACTGGATCAAGTGAGTCCCGCTTGAAGGAGAAAGGCCCTGCCGGTACGTCCGGTGGGGCCTTTTTCTGTTACGTGTTGGTGGCGCAATCATGCTTTGTGTGGGAGTGGCTGGGCGGCATTCCGATTGGCCGCGACATTCGCGGCCAAGGCCGCTCCCACGAGGTGTGTAACAACTAACGTGGACATGGCCAATAAAAAGGCTATGTACCCGTTACATGTTGCAGACGCTATAGCTGACCTGCGGAAGCGGCCTGCCTGGGAGCCGGTAGGGTGGTTGGGTCGCAGGCCATAACCCATCAGCGCGATCGACCCTACGCGTTGCGCGAGCAAGCCCCTCTATCTGAACACTGCGGCTGCCTGCCCCTGGATTATTCCCCTTCGGGCCAGCGCAAGCGCTGTTCAGCGATAAAGCTGCTGTCCCGCCTGCGCGGGAATGACGGTTTCGGAAGAAACTCCACCCCTACCTCGTCATCCCCGCGCAGGCGGGGACCCAGAAGGGGTCAGGGCAGTACAACATCTAACGGGGACATAGCCTTGTCATGGCGAAGCAAATCCGCGTAGCGGCAGAAGCAGATTATCAAGCAGCTCGGAGCCCGAGTCCCCGTCAGGAGGCCGAGTGGAGGTGTCGCGTAGGGGGATGAGCCGCATGGATGCGGCGAAAGGCATAACGGGCCAGGGATGGCCCGTGTATGCCGTGCCCCCGGAGCGGCACCGGAGGGAGGGAAGTCCGGGCGCAGCCCGGACCCGGATGCCGGGGTGCGCTTTCTTTTGCTTACTTTTCTTTGCGCAAACAAAGAAAAGTGAGTCGCCCGGGAGGGCGAAACCGGAAGTATCGGAACACTCGGCAATCGGCTGGAAACCAAAGCACCAGACGAACACCGCCCCCGGATTTCATCCGGGCTACCCGTTGCCAATTTATCGGTGCGCACGGCGCACCCTACGAAGCCATGTCTCCTGCCGCCTGCGCCCGGCGCTGCTGCACCGAGCGCAGGCGCTCGATCATGTAGCGCAGGTGCATGTGCAGCTCGTACAGCTCGTTGGAATAGGACAGCGGCACCTCGACCCGTGCCAGTTCGTCTTCCAGCTTCTCCAGCCGCGCGATCTCGGCGCCGATGTCGTCGTCGAGCTTGCCCTTGTACAACTGCTGGTCGATCTCGCGCAGGTGCTTGTACCAGCGGTAGATGCGCGCGCGGATGCGCCACTGGTAGATCGGCCCGACCGCCTTGAACAGCGGGAACAGCAGTACCAGCAGCGGAATGGCGAGGATGATGTAGCGGTCGGCCAGCGAGGCGATGCGGAACGGCACGTAGCGCTGCAGGATCGGCAGGCCCTTGTCGTAGTAGTAGTCCGCCTCCGCCAGGGTGGCCAGCGAGCGCGGCGGGCGCTGCGGGTAGCTGCCGGCCGGGTCGAGCAGGCTGCCGTTCTTCAGCACCTCGCGGGCGGCCTCCAAGATCAGCGGGGTGAGCGACGGGTGGAAGTTCTCGCCGGCCACCAGGGTCGCCACCGGGCCGAGGGTGACGATGTCGCGCTCGGGGGTGTTCTGCGCCATGTCGAGCATGCCTTCGCCGACCTCCAGCCGGCTGAGGTAGGGCAGGCGCGCCAGGTAGGCCTCGGTGCGGCGCAGGCTGACCAGTTGCAGGCGAGGCTCGCGGGCCAGGCGCTGGATCAGGGTGTTCTCCGCCGGGCCGACGAAGAAGGCGGCGTCCAGCTCGCCGGCCAGCAGGGCGTCGGCGGCGCGGCTGCCGCCCAGCGGCTGCCAGCCTTTCGGGTACTGCGCCGGCTCGATGCGGTTGGTGGCGAACAGGGCGGCGGTCACCGCCTGGGTGCCGCTGTCCTCGGCACCGATGGCCAGGCGCAGCTTGGTCAGGTCGGCCAGGCGCTCGAACTTCACCTTGCGGCTGGTGAACAGCCACAGCGGCTCGCGGTAGACCACGCCGAGCCCGGCCAGGCGCTCGCGCACGTCGTCGTCCAGGGTCAGCTCCTGGCCGCTCTGCACCAGCGCCAGCTCCACCTGGCCGTCGACCAGCCGGGCGAGGTTGTCGCGCGAGCCACGGCTGTTGACCAGCTCCAGCTCGAAGCCCTGCCGGGCCAGCTCCTCGCGCAGGCGCTCGGCGAAGGCGTGGTAGCCGCCGCTGGCGGCGCCGGTGGCCATGCGCGCGTGCATCGGCGGCGGCGGGGCGACGAAGTAGAACAGGGCGCCGACCAGGGCGGCCAGCACCGGCACTATCCACAGGTTGGCGAGGAGGAGGATTTTCAGGTCGCGGAGGATGCGGCGCATGGGGCTTCCTTTCGGCGGGCTCGCTGCAAGGATAGAACCCCTGGCGCGCTCAGGTCACCCCGTGCGGGGTGCCATGATCCTGGAGGGTGCGCATGGCGCACCCTACGTCAGGGATCTCTGCGTCAGGCGCAGGCGGTCGAGCAGCAGCAACAGGCCGACCAGGCCCAGGGCGTACAGCGCCTCGACGCCGAGCATCGCCAGCACCGCCGCGCAGAGCAGGGTGCTGAACGCCGCGAGCAGGCGCCAGGCGCCGCGTAGCAGCACCGCGCCGGCGGCCATGCTGAGCAGGTAGACCACCACGAAATTGCCGTTGGCGTAGCGGATCAGGTCGTCCACCGAGAGCTGCAGCAGGGTCGTCAGGCTGGCGCACAGGGCGCAGATCACGACCACCAGCAGCAGGGCGCGGGCCGGCACGCCGTGGCGGTTGAGGGTGCCCAGCGGGGCGGGCAGCTTGCCCTCGTCGGCCAGGCTCCAGATCAGCCGGGCGAAGCCCTGCATGTAGACGTTCATCGAGGCGAAGCAGGCCAGGTAGCCGACCGCCGCCACCAGGGTGCGCGCCTCGCCGCCGAGCAGCTGGTCCATCAGCCGCGGCAGCGAGGCGGCGTCGCTGTGCACGTCGCCGTAGACGTGGAAGCTCAGCACCGCCACCGAGAAGGCCCAGTACACCAGGCCGGCCAGCAGCACGCCGAGCAGCAGCGCCAGGGGGAAGTCGCGCTGCGGGTTGCGGAATTCCTCGCCCAGGTGGGTGAACGCCTCGATGCCGACGAAGCACCAGAACATTACGCCCAGCGCCGCCGGGATCAGCGTCCAGTTGTCGCCCAGGGCCGGCAGCAGCGGCTGGTGTGCCTGCGGCAGGTCGCCGACCCACCAGACCAGGGCCACGGTGCCGAGGATGGCCAGGGCGATCAGCCCCTGCACCAGGCCGCTGGCGCGCGCCGGGCGTTGGCCGAGGAGGAGCATGGCGCCAAGGGTGGCGAACTGGATCAGCAGGGCCTCGCCCCGGTTCACCGGCAGCACCGCCTGCCAGAAGCCGGTGGCGATGTTCAGCGCCGCCGGCAGGCCGACCGGCAGCACGGCGAGGAACAGGAAGGCGATCAGCCGCTCGGCGCGCGGGCCGAAGGCGCGGCCGATCAGGTGCGGCGCGCCGCCGGCGTGGGGGAAGCGGCGGCCGAGCTGGGCGAAGGTGAAGGCCACCGGCAGCACCAGGGCGATGAGGATCAGCCAGGCCCACAGCGAGGCCTCGCCGGCGGCGGTGGCGGCCAGCGCCGGCACCACGAAGATGCCGGTGCCCAGCAGCGAGGTGCTGAGCAGCGCGACGCCCTGCAGCAGGCCCAGTTCCTTGTTCAGGCGGCTCATGAGGTATTCTTGCTCCCTTCTTCTATCCCGCCATGTTAAGCCGGCCTCTGCGGCCAGGTTGCCGCCAGTGCATGGCAAAGTGACGGATTCCGCCGTCAAACTGCGAGAGCCACCGTGGACAAGTTCGACCGCCAGATCATCGCCCTCCTGCGTCAGGACGCGCGCACCTCCGTCAGCCAGATCGCCCGCGAGGTGAACCTGTCGCGCTCGGCGGTGAGCGAGCGCATCCGCCAGCTGGAGCAGGACGGGGTGATCCGCGGCTATCACGCCCAGGTGGCCGACCCGGCGAGCGGCGGGGTGAAGGCCTTCCTCGAACTGTTCTATCAGAACAGCCGCTGCCAGGAGTACGTCGACCGCATGCGCGCGTTCCCGGAAATCCGCCAGTGCTGCGGCATCAGCGGCGAGACCGACATGCTGGTGCAGGTGGAGGCGGCGAGCATGGCGCGCCTGGCCGAGATCCGCGGGGTGATCGAGGGCTTCCCCGGCATCCAGCGGGTGAAGACGCACATGGTGGTCAGCGAGTGGGCGATGTGACCTGGGCGAGGTCGGCGGGCTAGCGTTGCGCCGCTTCTTCCTCTGAGAGCGTGTATTTGCCCGCCTGCAGGTCCTGGAAGTAGCGGTCGTAGCGGCCGCTGTCGCGGAACGCCTGCAGGCGCTGGTTGAAGCGCTGCAGCAGCGCCTGGCTGCCGGCCAGGCGCTTGGGCAGCATCAGGTAGCTGCGATTGACCAGCAGCGGCCGCGGGTGGTGGGTGATGCGTGCGCGCTCGGCGGGGGTGAAGTGGCGGGCCAGGGCGGCGTAGCCGACGTTCATCTCCTGCGGGTAGAGCACCACCCGCTCCTTGAGCAGCTTGTCGAAGTTCTGCTGGTCGCTGGAGACGCGCTCCATCTTCACCGTGCCCTTGGCCAGGAAGGCGTCGAACGCGGGGCCGTAGCTGTATTCCAGGCCGCCGCCCAGGGTCATGCCGGCGAGGTCGTCGAAGCGATGCCAGTCGAACGGCTGCGACTTCAGGTGGAAGAACACGAACTGCTCGTCCAGCAGCGGCGCGCTGAACAGGAAGTCCGCCTCGCGCTCGCCCTTGTGCATCCACACTCCGGTGGCGTCGAACTTGCCGGCGGCGGTGGCCGAGTAGGCGCGCGGCCAGGGCAGGAAGCGGAAACTGACGCGGTAGCCTTCCTCGGCGAACAGGTCGCTGATGATGTGGGCGATCACGCCGTTGTGGCGCAGCTCGCTGGACAGGTAGGGCGGCCAGTCGCCGACGCTGATCTGCAGCTCGCGCGGCTCCGCCCGGAGGGCCAGGCACCAGGACAGGCAGCAGAAGGTCAGCAGGATTTTCCAGCGCATGGGGATTTCCCGGCTCCCGGGGGCTGTTACTCCATAAGCATAGTCAGGTCGACGGCGTGGCGGCTACCGCGTTCAACCGGGGGCGGCCAGCCATGCGCGGCGCGCGGCCGTGTCGTGGAAGGTCCAGGCGACGAAGCGGCTCTGCTTGTTGCCCTGGGCCATGTCGACCTGGCGCACGGCATGGGCGCCGGCCTGGCGCAGCGCCGCCTGCAGCGCGGGCAGGTTGCCGGCCTTGGACACCAGGCTGCTGAACCACAGCACCTGGCCGGCCACCGCCGCGCTCTCGCGGGCCATGCGCCGCAGGAAGGCCACTTCGCCGCCCTCGCACCACAGCTCGTTGCTCTGCCCACCGAAGTTGAGCACCGGCAGCTTGCGCTTCGGGTCGAGCCGGCCGAGGTTCTTCCACTTGCGCGTGCTGCCGCTGCGCGCCTCGTCGGCCGAGGCGTGGAAGGGCGGGTTGCACAGGGTCAGGGTGAAGCGCTCGTCGGCCGCCAGCAGGCCCTGGAAGATGTGTTTCGGCTCGCTCTGCCGGCGCAGTTCGATGGCGCCTTCCAGGCCGTTGGCACGGACGATGGCGCGGGCCGAATCGAGGGCCACCGGGTCGATGTCCGAACCGACGAAGCGCCAGCCGTAGTCGACCTGGCCGAGCAGCGGGTAGATGCAGTTGGCACCGCAGCCCACGTCCAGCGCGCGTACCCCGGCACCGCGCGGCGGGGCGCCGTCGTGGTCCTCGGCCAGCAGGTCGGCCAGGCCGTGCAGGTAGTCGGCGCGCCCGGGAATCGGCGGGCACAGGTAGCCCGGCGGGATGTCCCAGTGGCGGATGCCGTAGAGCTGGCGCAGCAACGCGCGGTTGAACACCTTGACCGCGTCCGGGTTGGCGAAGTCGATGCTCTGCTTGCCGTAGGGATTGAGGATGACGAAGTCGGCCAGTTCGGGGCTGGCGGCGATCAGGCTAGGGAAGTCGTAGCGGCCCTGGTGGCGGTTGCGCGGATGCACCTGGCCCTTGGGGGCGGGTGTCGCGGCGCGGGGCGGAGTCTTCTGGCGCATGGCGGGCGGTTCGGCGGGAAAGGCGCGCATTGTCCCATAGGCGGTGTGGGCGCGGGGGCGGCGGCGACGAACCCTTGTGGGAGCGGCCTTGGCCGCGAAGCTTTGTGCCGGCCCTATCGCGGCCAAGGCTGCTCCCACAAGAGCAGCAAGAGCAAATCGCACGGGCTACGGGTTGCGGTGCTCCAGCAGCCGCCGTGCCGCTTCCTGGCCGCTGAGCCAGGCGCCTTCGACCCGGCCGGACAGGCACCAGTCGCCGCACACGTACAGGCCCAGGTCGGCGTCGGCCAAGGCGCCCCACTCGTGGGCGCCGGCCGGCCGGGCGTAGAGCCAGCGGTGGGCCAGGGCGAAGGCCGGGGCGGGCAGGGCGCAGCCGATCAGTTCGGCGAATGCGCCGTGCAGGCGTTCGATCACCGCGTCCTTGGGCAGGTCCAGGTGCTGCCGGCTCCAGGTGCTGGTGGCGTGCAGCACCCAGGTGTCGAAGCTGCCGTCGCGGCCCGGCTTGCTGCGGTTACGGGCCAGCCAGTCGAGCGCGCCGCCCTGCACGAAGCAGGCCTCGACGCGGGTCTCCAGCGGTGTGGCGAAGCCCAGGGCGACCGCCCAGGTCGGCTCCATGATCACGCTGGCGGCGGCGCCGGCCAGCTTGGGCGCGGCGGCCAGCAGGTTGGTCGCCTGCGGCGCTGGGGTGGCGACCAGCACGGCGCTGTAGGGACCGTGGCCGTTGCCCTCGGCGTCCTGCAGACTCCAGTGCTGCTCGCCGCGGAACACCTCGGTGATGCGGCAGGAGAAATGCACCGGCAGGGCGCCGAGCAGGGCGCGGCTGATGGCGCTCATGCGCGGCGTGCCGACCCAGCGCACCTGTTCGTCGGGGGAGGGCAGCAGGCCGTTCTGGTTGTAGTGGTAGAGCTGCGGATCCCACTCGGCGACCCAGCCGCGCGCCTGCCACTGCTGCACCACCTCGACGAAGCGGCGGTCGCGGGCGGTGAAGTACTGGGCGCCCAGGTCCAGCGAGCCGGCGTCGCTGCGCTTGCTGGCCATGCGCCCGCCGCTGCCGCGGCTCTTGTCGAACAGCTCGACCTCCAGCCCTGCGGCGTGCAGGGCCTGGGCGGCGGAGAGCCCCGCCAGGCCGGTACCGATTATCGCGATGGGTGCATTCATCATGAGCCTCGTTTCCCACGCCGGCCGCTCCTCGGAGCGATGGATGCCGGCTACCTGTTGGACACGGGTGGGCGATCATTGGTTGTACTCGTCTCGCGCCCGATTGCGCGAGTCGCTGAAACTGGGACGGCATCCTCGGCGGAAAAAGGCACGCCGCGCCGTCATGATTCAGACTAGGGGTTGACAGGCGGTTCACGCCAAGCGAGGAGGATGCCATGCACATATTGCTGACCGGCGGTACAGGGCTGATCGGCCGGGCGCTGTGTCGCCACTGGCTGGCCCAGGGGCATGCGCTGAGCGTCTGGAGCCGCTCGCCGGAGCGGGTCGCCGGTCTGTGCGGCGAGGCCGTGCGCGGCATCGGCCGGCTGCAGGACTATGGCCTGGGACCGCTGGACGCGGTGGTCAACCTGGCCGGCGCGCCCATCGCCGACCGGCCCTGGACGCACAAGCGCAAGGCGCTGCTGTGGGCCAGTCGCATCCACCTCACCGAACAGCTGCTGGCCTGGCTGGAAAGCCGCGACCACCGGCCGCAGGTGCTGATCTCCGGTTCCGCCGTAGGCTGGTATGGCGACGGCGGCGAGCGCGAGCTGAACGAAGGCAGCGCGCCGGTGATCGAGGACTTCGCCGCCCAGCTGTGCGGCGCCTGGGAAGAGACCGCGCAACGCGCCGAGGCGCTGGGCATCCGCGTGGTGCTGCTGCGCACAGGGCTGGTGCTGGCCCGTGAGGGAGGTTTCCTCAAGCGCCTGCTGCCGCCGTTCCGCCTCGGCCTGGGCGGACCGATCGGCAACGGCCGGCAGTGGATGCCGTGGATTCACCTGCGGGACGAAATCGGCCTGATCGATTTTCTCTTGCAGCGAGAGGACGCGCGCGGTCCCTATAATGCCTGCGCGCCGCAGCCGGTACGCAACAAGGCCTTCGCCCGCGCCCTCGGCCGCGCGCTGCACCGTCCGGCGCTGCTGCCGTTGCCGGGGCCGCTGCTGAAGCTGGGGCTGGGCGAGCTGTCCGGGCTGCTGCTCGGCGGGCAGAAGGCCGTGCCGCAGCGGGCGCTGGCTGAGGGTTACGCATTCCGCTTCACCGACCTCGACTCGGCCCTGGCCGATCTATTCAAGGACACCGCATGACCGATCATGCCCTGCTGTTGCTCAACCTGGGTTCGCCGGCCTCCACCTCGGTGGCCGACGTGCGTCGCTACCTCAACCAGTTCCTCATGGACCCCTACGTGGTCGACCTGCCTTGGCCGCTGCGCCGGCTGCTGGTCTCGCTGATCCTGGTCAAGCGCCCGGCCGAGTCGGCGCATGCCTATGCGTCGATCTGGTGGGAGGGCGGCTCGCCGCTGATCGTGCTCAGCCGGCGCCTGCAGCAGGCGATGCGCGAGCACTGGCCGCACGGCCCGGTGGAACTGGCGATGCGCTACGGCGAGCCGTCCATCGAGGCGGTGCTCGAACGCCTGGCGGCCCAGGGCGTGCGCAAGGTGACCCTGGCGCCGCTCTACCCGCAGTTCGCCGACAGCACCACCACCACCGCGCTGGAGGAAGTGCGCCGGGTGGCGCGCGCGCGCGGCCTGCCGCTGCAGTTCGCCAGCCTGCCGCCGTTCTACGACCAGCCGGAATACCTCGACGCCCTGGTGGAGAGCGCCAGGCCCTATCTGGAGCAGGACTTCGACCACCTGCTGCTGAGCTTCCACGGCCTGCCCGAGCGGCACATCCGCAAGCTGGTGAAGGACCCCGACCACAGCCTGACGGCGACCAGCAGCGCCGGCGTCAGCGCCGAGACCCTGGCGGTGTGCTACCGCAGCCAGTGCCTGCGCAGCGCCGAGCTGTTCGCCGCGCGCGCCGGCCTGCCGGCGGGCAAGTGGTCGGTGTCGTTCCAGTCGCGGCTGGGCCGGGCCAAGTGGATCGAGCCCTACACCGAGGCGCGCCTGGACGAGTTGGGCCGGGCCGGGGTGAAGCGGTTGTTGGTGATGTGCCCGGCGTTCGTCGCCGATTGCATCGAGACGCTGGAGGAGATCGGCCAGCGCGGGCAGGAGCAGTTCCGCGCGGCGGGGGGCGAGGAGTTGGTGCTGGTGCCTTGCCTGAATGATCATCCGCGGTGGGTGGGGGCGCTTGAGGTGCTTTGTGAGAGGGCGCCGGAGTGGGATGTGAAGTGAGGGGGTTGTGGCCCTGACTTCTTAAGTTCGGACTTGGCGCTTTCCTCGGCGGGGGCTACAGGTTTCGCCTCGCACGGCGAGTTCCTTTTGGCTGTCGCCCGGGTGGCCGGCCCCGCCATCCGGCCCTGCGCTTCGCTCCGGGTGACTCGCTACGCTCGCCCTTCGGGCCAGCCTGCGGCTGTTACTTCGCTGCGCTACGTTCGTTCGCTCCATCGCCGCTCCCGGGGCCCAGCGCGAAGGGCCATCCCTACCTAGGCGGCCCCGGCCATCGCGCCTCTCGCGGCATCTATGCCGCTCAAACCTCCCCGGCCGGCCCCTTACGCAACGATTCCGCTCACCCTCCTAAGGGGTGTTTGGTGCTGCCTGACAGACCGGGTAAACAATTGGCTCGGCTGGTTGATGTAGGGTGCGCCGTGCGCACCGATGACTTGGAGGACGGTGCGCACGGCGCACCCTACGCGAGCCGCTTGGCTTTTGTAGGAGCGAGCTTGCTCGCGAATCAGGCCCGCAAAGAGCTTCGCGAGCAAAGCTCGCTCCTACTGGTAGCCCGGATGAAATCCGGGAAAAGGCATGCTCCCATCCCGGATTGCATCCGGGCTACATGAAAGCGTTGCTTTCATCTCAACTCCCAAGAAACTTTCAGGCAACCCGGGGCTGGGGTTCTCGTCAGGAAGGAGGGCGGAGCGGCCTTCTATTGGTTACCTCCCCGTAGCACCCGCCGAGGAACGCGCCGAGTCCGGAACACTCTCCAACCCCAAGCCACAAACAAAAAACGGAGGCCGAAGCCTCCGTTTCCAGCAACAGAGCCGAGGCTTACAGCACCTCGAACAGCCCCGCCGCGCCCATGCCGCCGCCGACGCACATGGTGATCACCACGTACTTCACGCCGCGCCGCTTACCTTCCAGCAGGGCGTGGCCGACCATCCGCGCGCCGCTCATGCCGTAGGGGTGGCCGATGGAGATGGCGCCGCCGTTGACGTTCAATTTGGCCGGGTCGATGCCGAGCTTCTGCGCGCTGTACAGCACCTGGCAGGCGAAGGCCTCGTTGAGTTCCCACAGGCCGATGTCGTCGACGGTCAGGCCGTGCTGCTTGAGCAGCTTGGGTACGGCGAACACCGGGCCGATGCCCATTTCCTCCGGGGCCAGGCCGGCCACGGCGATGCCGCGGTACAGGCCCAGCGGCTTGACGCCGCGCTGGGCTGCCAGGGCGCCGTTCATCAGCACGCAGGCGCTGGCGCCGTCGGACAGCTGGCTGGCGTTGCCGGCGGTGATGCAGCCGCCTTCGATCACCGGCTTGAGCTTGGTCAGGTCTTCCAGCACGGTCTGCGGGCGGTTGCCCTCGTCCAGGCTCAGGGTGACTTCCTCGTAGCTGACCGCGCCGGTCTCCTTGTCGACCAGCTTCTTGCGCGCGGTGACCGGGACGATTTCATTGGCGAACAGGCCGGCGGCCTGGGCCGCGGCGGTGCGCTGCTGCGATTGCAGGGAGTAGGCGTCCTGCTCTTCGCGGCTGATGCCGTAGCGCTTGGCGACCAGCTCGGCGGTCTGCAGCATCGGCATGTAGGCGTGCTCGGCCATCTTCACCACGGCCGGGTCGTAGTCGGTGGCGGTCCACTTCATGTGGGTGTTCTGTACCAGGCTGATCTGCTCCTGGCCGGCGCCGACGGTGACGGCCATGCCGTCGACCATGATCTGCTTGGCGGCGATGGAGATGGCCATCAGGCCCGAGGCGCACTGGCGGTCGATGGTCTGGCCGCTGACCGACAGCGGCAGGCCGGCGGCCAGCAGGGACAGGCGCGCCAGGTTGGTGGAGGCGGTGCCGCCCTGCATGGCGGTGCCCATCACCACGTCCTCGATCTCGGCGGCCTCGATGCCGGCGCGCTCGACCGCGGCGCGCAGGGCGACGGCGGCCATGGACGGCGACTTGAGGTCGTTGAAGGCGCCGCGGAAGGCCTTGGCGATCGGCGTGCGGGCGGTGGAAACGATGACGGCGTCTTGCATGGCGGAATCCTCTGTTGTTGTCGTGTCAGGAGTGCAGCAGGCGGGCGAGCGCCTGGCGCAGGTTTTCGGGAATCGGCACCGGCCGGTTGCTGGCGCGGTCGACGAAGACGTGGACGAAGCGCCCGGCGGCGCAGGCCTCGTCCTCGCCTGCCTTGAAGATGGCCAGTTCGTACTGCACCGAGCTGTTACCCAGCTTGCCGACCCGCAGGCCGACCTCGATGCGCTCGGGGAAGGCGATGGAGGCGAAGTAGTCGCAGGCCGAGCTGACCACGAAGCCGACCACCTGGCCGTCATGGATGTCCAGGCCGCCGACTTCGATCAGGTAGGTGTTCACCGCGCTGTCGAAGAAACCGTAGTAGACGACGTTGTTGACGTGGCCGTAGACGTCGTTGTCGTGCCAGCGGGTGGTGATCGGCTGGAAGTGGACGTAGTCGGCGCGGCGGTGCTGCGGTGGGTTCATGCTCGGTCCTCGTGTCGCGCTCAACCCTAAGCCCTCGGGGCGGCGCGGGAAACTTTGATTCGTGGGCTGTATTGCGAACTATTGGCTGGGGCCACCCCTCTCCCTTTGGGAGAGGGGAAGGGGCGGTCCGCGTAGGGTGAGGGATTCACAAGCGACTCCGAGTGGCCTGTCTCACCCTCACCCCGGCCCTCGGCTTTGGCTTCCTGCGTCGCTCTACCTTCTACATCCATGTAGTCGTCTCCCGGAGGGAGAGGGAGTTGCTCCGTCGCGTAGGGCGGGTGAAACCCGCGACGGTCGCGCATCGGCGCGCGGGTTGCACCCGCCCTACGGTGGAGTCAGTAGGCGGCCTGGTAGATCGCCAGGGCGTCGGCCTCGCTCACCTCGCGCGGGTTGTTCACCAGCAGGCGCTGCTGCAGCATCGCGTCGCTGGCCAGGGTCGCCAGCATGTCCTGCGGCACGCCGGCGTCGCGCAGGCGGCTGGGCAGGCCGCAGCGCGGGTTGAGCGCGGCCAGTTCGTTGATGAACTCGGCGCAGCGCTGCTCGCTGCTGCCGTCGCGGAAGCGCTCGCCGAGCAGCAGCGGCGCCAGCTCGGCGTACAGCGGTGTGGCCGCCGGGGTGTTGAAGCGCAGCACGTGCGGCAGCACCAGGGCGTTGCTCAGGCCGTGGGGAATGTGGAAGTGCCCGCCCAGCGGGTAGGCCAGGGCATGCACCGCCGCCACCGGGGCGTTGGCGAAGGCCTGGCCGGCCAGGCAGGCGCCCAGCAGCATGGCCTGGCGCGCCTCGCGGTTGCCGCCGTTGTGCACCGCCTCGTCCAGGTTGGCGGCGAGCAGGCGCAGGGCCTCGCGGGCCAGCAGGTCGGACAGCGGGTTCTTCTTCAGCTTGGTGGTGTAGGCCTCGATGGCGTGGACCATGGCGTCGATGCCGGTGGCGGCGGTCACCGCCGGCGGCAGGCCGAGGGTCAGTTCGGCGTCGAGCAGGGCCAGGTCCGGCAGCAGCAGGGGCGAGACCACGCCCATCTTGGTGGTTTCGCCGGTGGTGACGATGGAGATGGGGGTCACCTCCGAGCCGGTGCCGGCGGTGGTCGGCACCTGGATCAGTGGCAGGCGCTGGCCGCGCGCATTGCCCACGCCGTAGATGTCCTGCAGCGTCTGCTGGCCGTGCGGGTGGGCGAGCAGGGCGACCAGCTTGGCCACGTCCATCGAGCTGCCGCCGCCGAAGCCGACCACCAGGTCGGCGCCCAGCGCGCGGGCGCGCTCCACGGCGTTGAGCACGATGGCTTCGGGTGGGTCGGCGATGACCTGGTCGAACACTTCCACGGCCACGCCGGCCGTGGCGAAGCCGGGCAGCACGCCGTCGAGCAGGCCGAAGCGGGTGATGCCCGGGTCGGTGACCAGCATCACCCGCCGCGCGCCGCGCTCGCGGCACAGCTCGGCGAGGCGGCCGCTGGCGCCGGCTTCGCAGAGGATCTGCGCGGTGGTGGCGAAACTGAAGGGTTGCATGGCGATTCCTCCGAACAGGGTCATGGCTGCACCGGCGCCGGGCGCTGGCGGGCGAAGAAGTCCCAGATGGCGCGCGGGCCGTCGAAGCCCGACAGGGTGGGGCCGAGCAGGCGCGGGGCGCGGAAGCCGGCCTGGGGCAGCAGGTGGCCGCCGCCGATCACGCCGTACAGGGCGATCTCGGCGCGGTCCTTGGCCTGCCAGCGGTCGAGGTCGACGCGGCGGGCGGGCTCGCCGGCGTCGCGCCAGGCGCTTTCGTGGCGCACGTCCTTCGCGGCGTGGCCGGCGCGCTCGGCGAAGTACAGCGCTGACTCGAAGGCCGAGCGCACGGTGCCGCGGTCGCCGAAGCCGAACAGGGTGACGCGGCCGCCGTTGTAGGGGTTGATCGGGTCGCGGGTGCCGTTCATGAACAGCACCGGGGTGGCGCCGTCGACGGGCTGGCAGGCCAGGTTGTCCGGCGTCGGCAGGTTGGCCGCCACGGCGGCGACGCCGGCCAGCAGCCGCGGCTGCTCCAGGGCGATGCGCAGGCCCAGGTGGCCGCCGTTGGAGTAGCCGGCGAGGAAGGCGCGGCCCGGGTCGGCCCGCTGCTGCTCGGCGAAGCGCCGGATCAGCGCGGCGATGAGGCCTACATCGTCGACGTTCTGCGCGCGCGCCGGGTAGTCGGCCGTGGCGCGGCAGTCGTTCCAGTTGCGCTCGAAGCCTTGCGGGTAGACGACGATGAAGCCCTGTTCGTCGGCCTGGCGCTCGAATTCATAGGCGCTGAAGGTGCGGATGTCCTCGACGGTCTGCAGCGAGCCGTGCAGGACGAACAGCAGCGGCGCGCCGGCGGGCAGCCCGGCCGGGACATAGAAGGCATAGTCGCGCGGCAGGCCGCCGACCTCGATCTGCCCGTGTTGCAGGGCCGCGCTCAGGACGGGCGCCGCGGGTTTCGGGGCGTACAGGAAATAGGCGTACAGCCCGCCGAGCAAGGCGGCGAGCAGCAGGAGGACGCAGAGGGCTGTTTTTGTTTTTTTCACCACAAGTCTCTCGGTTGTCAGGGCCGCTCCGGTAGGGCGGGTGAAACCCGCGCGGGTTGCACCCGCCCTACGGGAGCGGCAGGTCAGGTCAGAACGCGAAACTCTCCTCCGGCATCGCCATCAGGCAGTCCGCGCCGCCCAGCAGGGCCTCGCGGTGGCTGCTGGCGCGCGGCAGCACGCGGCGCAGGTAGAACGTCGCGCTGTGCAGCTTGGCCTGGTAGAAGGCTGCCTCGCCGGTGCCCGCGTCCAGTGCGCGCTGGGCGGTGGCGGCGGCCTGCAGCCAGAGGCCGGCCAGCAACACATAGGCCGAGTACTGCAGGAAGTCCACCGAAGTGGCGCCGATTTCCTGGGCGTCGCGCTGGCTGCTGGCGATCACCTGTGCCGCCAGTTCACGCCACTGCTCCAGACGCGCCGTCACCACGCCCGCCGCTTCGGCCAGGGCCGGGTGCGCCGCCGCCGTGTCGGCGAGCGCGGCGAATTCGTCGATCAGCGCGTTCAGTTCCGCGCCGCCGTCGCCGAGCAGCTTGCGGCGGATCAGGTCGAGCGCCTGGATGCCGTTGGTGCCTTCATAGAGCTGCGTGATGCGGCTGTCGCGCATCAGTTGCTCCATGCCCCACTCACGGATGAAGCCGTGGCCGCCGTACACCTGCACGCCGTGGCTGGCGGATTCCTGGCCCATGTCGGTGAAGAACGCCTTGACGATCGGGATCAGCAGCGCGGCGCGCTTGGCCGCGGCCTTGCGCTCGGCCGGCTCGCCCGCGCCGTGCTCCAGGTCGAGCTGGCGCGCGGTGTAGGCGGCGAGCATGCGGCAGCCTTCGACCAGGGTCTTCTGGGTCAGCAGCATGCGCCGCACGTCCGGGTGAACGATGATCGGGTCGGCCGCCTTGTCGGGCGCCACCGCGCCGGCCAGGCCGCGCGACTGCAGGCGCTCGCGGGCGTAGCGCAGGGCGCCCTGGAAGGCCGCCTCGCCCAGGCCCAGGCCCTGCAAGCCGACCTGGAAGCGCGCGTCGTTCATCATGGTGAACATGCAGGCCAGGCCCTGGTTGGCCTCGCCGACCAGCCAGCCGGTGGCGCCGTCGAAGTTCATCACGCAGGTGGAGGCGCCCTTGATGCCCATCTTGTGCTCGATGGCGCCGCAGCTCACGGCGTTGGCCGCGCCCGGGGTGCCGTCGGCGTTGGCGACGAACTTGGGCACCAGCAGCAGGCTGATGCCCTTCACGCCGGCCGGGGCGTCCGGCAGGCGCGCCAGCACCAGGTGAACGATGTTCTCGGACAGGTCCTGCTCGCCGCCGCTGATGAAGATCTTGCTACCGCTGACCCGGTAGCTGCCATCGGCCTGGGGTTCGGCGCGGGTGCGCAGCAGGGCCAGGTCGGTGCCGGCCTGGGGTTCGGTCAGGCACATGGTGCCGGTCCACTGGCCGCTGACCAGCTTGCCCAGGTAGGCGTTCTTCAGTTCGGCGCTGCCGTGCTTGTCCAGCGCCAGCACCGCGCCCTCGGTGAGGCCGGAGTAGACGCGGAACGACAGCGAGGCGCCCATCAGCATCTCGTGGAAGGCGAAGGCCACCAGTTGCGGGAAGCCCTGGCCGCCGAAGTCGACCGGCCCGGTCATGCTCGCCCAGCCGTTGTCCACGTACTGCTGGTAGGCGGCGCGGAAGCCCTTGGGCGTGCTGACCTTGCCGTCCACCAGCTGGCAGCCTTCCTCGTCGCTGTTGCGGTTGAGCGGGGCGATCTCGTTGCCGGTGAAGGCGGCGGCTTCTTCCAGCACGCCGTCGATCAACTCGCGGTCCAGGCCGTTGCCCAGGCGCGCGCAGTGGCCGGCCACGTCGAACAGTTCGTGGAGGACGAAGCGCATGTCGCGCAGTGGCGCCTGGTAGCTCATGCGCGGCCCTCCTGTACATCGCTGAACTGCTTGCCGTCGGCCACCAGGCGCTCGATCAGCGCGGCCGGCTGCCAGTGGGAGCCGTGGCGCTCGGCCAGGTCCAGCAGGCGCTGGCGGATGGCGGCCACGCCCTGGGCGTCGGCCCAGGACATTGGCCCGCCCTTGTCGGCCGGGAAGCCGTAGCCGTTGAGGTACACCAGGTCGATGTCGTGGGCGTTGGCGGCGATGTTCTCTTCGAGAATCTTGGCGCCTTCGTTGACCAGGGCCAGCAGGCAGCGCTCGAGGATTTCCTCCGGGCCGATGGCGCGGCGCGCGTAGCCGAGGCGCTCGGCCTCGCGCTGTACCAGGGCGTCCACTTCCGGGTCGTGCTCGGCCTGGCGGCTGCCCGGCGCGTAGGTGTAGTAGCCCTTGCCGGACTTCTGGCCGAAGCGGCCGAGTTCGCACAGGCGGTTGTCGACCTGTACCTGGGGCACGTCCTGGTCCTGGCCGGCCAGCTCGCGGGCGCGCCATTCCAGGTCGATGCCGACCACGTCGTACATGCGGAACGGGCCCATGGCGAAGCCGAAACCCTGCAGGGCGGCGTCCACCTGGTGCGGGTAGGCGCCTTCGAGGAGCATGCTGCGCGCCTCGAACACGTAGGTGTGGAGCATGCGGTTGCCGATGAAGCCGTCGCAGTTGCCGGCCACCACGCTGACCTTGCCGATGCGCTCGCCCAGGGCCAGGGCGGCGTCGAGCACGGCCGGGGTGGTGCTGGCGCCGCGCACGATTTCCAGCAGCTTCATGATGTGCGCCGGGCTGAAGAAGTGCAGGCCGAGCACGTCCTGCGGGCGCTGGGTGACGGCGGCGATGGCGTCGATGTCCAGCGCCGAGGTGTTGCTGGCGAGGATGGCGCCCTGCTTCACGGTGTGGTCGAGGGTGCGGAAGATCTCCTGCTTGAGTTCGAGGTTCTCGTACACCGCCTCGATCACCAGATCGACCCCGGCCAGCGCAGCGTAGTCGGCCACCGCCTGGATGCGCGAACGGCGCAGGCTGGCCTCGCCGGTGCTGATGCGGCCCTTGGCGACGTTCTGCGCCCAGGTGTCCTCGGCCATCTGCAGGCCGGCCTCGACCATCTGCGGGTTGTTGTCCAGCCACAGCACCGGAATGCCGGCGTTGGCCAGGCTGATGACGATGCCGCGGCCCATGGTGCCCGCGCCGATCACGGCGGCCTGTTCGATCTTGTACTGGTTACTCATAGCCTTCCCTCGGTCACGTAAAACACAACTGACGCACAGTAAGTTCACGGGTACTATTTGGGAAATTTTGACTTGTGATAAGTTGAATTCTCCTCGTGAATATATCGACCTTCGATCTCAACCTGCTGCGGGTGCTCGACGCCCTGCTGCGCGAGCGCAACGTGTCGCGCGCCGCCGAGCGCCTGGCGCTGAGCCAGCCGGCGGTGAGCAACGCGCTGAACCGCCTGCGCGACCTGCTCGACGACCCGCTGCTGGTGCGCGTCGGCCGCGCCATGCAGCCGACGCCACGGGCGCTGGAGCTGGAAGCGCCAATCCGCGCGGCGCTGCGCCAGATCGAGGAGAGCCTGAGCGGCGCCGAGCGCTTCGAGCCGGCGCGCAGCCGCCAGCGCTTCACCATCGCCCTCACCGACTACGCCGAGATGCTGCTGATGCCGCGCCTGCTGGCGCACCTGGCCGGGCAGGCGCCGGGCATCCGCATCGACGTGCAGCACCTGTCGCCGCGGCTGCCGAGCGAGGCCCTGGAAAAGGGCGAGATCGACCTCGCCCTGGGCCGCTTCGAGGCCCTGCCGCCGCGCTTCTGCGGTGTGCCCTGGATGAGCGAGACCTTGCAGTTGGTGGCCCACCGCGACCATCCGCAACTGCGCGACGGGCTGGACCTGAACACCTTCCTGCGCCTGCGCCACCTGTGGGTGCACGGTGGGCAGACCCGCGGCATGGTCGAGCAGTGGCTCGGCGAGCAGGGCCTGACCCGGGAGATCGTCTACACCACGCCCAACTACCTGCAGGCGGCGCACATCGCCGCCAGCGGCGACCTGGTGGCGGTGCTGCCGACGCGGCTGGCCCGCTACTTCGCCGGGCTGCTGCCGCTGACCCTGCACGCGCTGCCCTTCGAGCTGGGGCCGTTCCAGCTGGAGATCGTCAGCCTCGACCTGCGTCGCCGGGACATGGCCCTGCAGTGGCTGATCGAGCAGATCGGCTCGCTCGGCGACGCCCGGGGCTGACCGTTCGTCGCATTCTGCGCGCTGCGCCGGCCGCGCAGGCGAAGCGGCGCGCCGTTGCATTGGCCCTTTCGCCAGCGCAACGGTGCCTGCGGCGTCGACGCCTCTGGGACGGGCGATTCCGCCGAGCGGCCCGGCGCGCTTTGGGCATGGGAGACCGTAAACGCCTGGAAAAGTGCTAGACCATCTGCGTCGGCGCCTTATGCCTCATCCGCCTAAAGCAGGGCTCCGCGACGCCATAGACTGAGGTTCCCAGGCCGGAAAACCAGGGAGAAGCCTATGGCCATCGCCATCAGCCCGATAACTGACACGCTTTACCAAGCGCGCCCGTTGCGCGCGATCGACGACAGCGGCACCGCGGTGGGCGCCGTGCGCAACCGCGCCGACAGCGAACTCGATCCCACCCGATCCGAGCGTCTGCAGGACCGCCTCGAACTGGCCCGCGAACGGGCCGCCGAGCGTTTCGCCCGCCAGCAGGAGCTGGCCGAAGAGCGTCGCGAGGCGCTGCGCGAGGAACTGGCGGAGCAGGCGCGCCAGACCAACGAGGAGGCCATCAGCAACCTGCAGGACCGCCTGCGCCAGCAGCAGGTGGAGCGCTTCCTGGAGGCGCGGCAGGTGGATCAGGACCTGAACGCCGAACGCAGCAATCCGGCGAACCCGCAGTCCCTTGCCCAGCCGCGCGCCGAGGCCGGCCAGCTGACCTTCGGGCCGGCGCAGACGGTGACCGCGCGGACGGCCATCGAGGCCATCACCACCTACCAGCAGACCCGCGACCTGATCGCCTAGTGGCCGTCGCGCCGCTCCTCGCAGGCGGCGCGGTCCGCCCGGCTGCCGAGGTACCAGCCGAGCAGCCCCCACAGCGCGGCGCAGGCCGCGCCCACCAGCGCCACCAGGGCGACGCCCTGGCCGAGGGTGTCGAGCAGGCTCTTGGCCCAGCCACTGAGCGCGTCGCCGCCGCGGTAGACCACGGTGTCGATGAAGTTCTTCGCCTTGTACTTGGTCTCCGCGTCCAGCGGGGCGAACAGCATCTCGCGGCCGGGGCGGACGAAGGCGTATTCGCCGATCCGCCGCACGATCATCAGCGCCGCCAGCACGGCGAAGGTCGGCGCCAGGGCCAGGCCGAGGAAGCCCAGGGCCATCAGCGCCGGCACCCCGGCCAGCAGCACGCGGATGCCCAGGCGCTGGGCCACGCGCCCGGTGATGAACAGCTGCGAGGCCAGCGCGCCGGCCTGCACCACGAAGTCGATGATGCCGAACACCCGCACCTGGGCGTCGCGCTCGGGGAACAGCTCGGCCACCAGCCGCGCCTGCTCGAAATAGAGGAAGGTGCTGACCGTCGCCAGCAGGATCACGAAGGCCGACACGCCGAGCAGGTAGGGCGAGTGCAGCACCCGGGTGAGGCCGCTGAACGGATTGCCCGGCACCGGCCGCCGCGGGTTCTCGCTGGGCGCGGCGCCAGGCTGGCCGGCGCCGGCGACTTCGCGCCAGGCCATCAGCCGCTGCTTGAGCAGCAGGGCCGCCACCAGCAGCGCGGCGGCCAGCAGGGCCAGCCCGGCGGCGTCCAGCGCGGCGATCAGCAGGGCGCTGAGCGCCGGCCCGGCCAGCCCGCCGACGCTGGCGCCGGCGGCGATGAAGGCGAACAGGCGCCGGGCCTGGGCGCCGTCGAACACGTCGGCCATCAGGCTCCAGGCCAGCGACACGACGAACAGGTTGTACACCGAGATCCACACGTAGAACGCGCGCGCCAGCCCCACGCTGTCGCCGAGGGCGGCGAACAGCGCGGCGAAGGCCAGCAGGTTGAGGGTGAAGAAGCCGAACACCCAGTCGACGAAGCGGCGGCGCGGCACCCGCGAGTTGAGCCAGGCGAACAGCGGCACCGCCAGCAGCATGGCGACGAAGGTGGCGGTGAACAGCCACTGCAGGTGCTCCACGCCAGCCTGGATGCCCATCGACTCGCGGATCGGGCGCAGCATGAAGTAGCCGCAGAACAGGCAGAAGAACAGGGCGAAGCCGGCCAGGGCGGCGTCCAGCTCGCCGGCCTCGGCGTTGATCGCCCGCGCCAGGCGCCGGCGCATGCTCAGGCGAACAGCTCGACGATGCGCCGCCGCTGCGCCGCGTCCGGCAGGCGGCCATGGCCGGCCTGCAGATTGTCGGCCATGTAGCGGGCCTTGGAGGTGGCGGGGATCACCGCCGTCACCGCCGGGTTGGCGAGGATGTACTTGAGCATCAGCTGGGCCCAGGAGCCGGCGTCCAGCTCCGCCCCGGCCCACTCGGGCAGGTCCTTGCCGCGCACCTTGTCGAACAGGGCGGCACGCTGGAACGGCCGGTTGATCAGCACGGCGATGCCCTTGTCGGCGCAGAACGGCAGCAGCTCGCGCTCGGCGTTGCGCTCGCCGATGGAGTAGTTGAACTGGACGAAGTCCAGCGGCTCGCGGCGCAGCACCTCCAGCAGCCGCTCGTGGGCGGCGTCGAGGTAGTGGGTGACGCCGATGTAGCGCACCTTGCCCTGTTCCTTCAGCTCGCGCAGCAGCTTGAGCTGGGTCTCGGTGTCCTGCAGGTTGTGCACCTGCAGCAGGTCGATCCGTTCGGTGCCGAGGTCCGCGAAGCTGGTCTCGATCTGCCGCAGTCCGGCCTCGCGTCCGCTGGAGGACACCTTGCTGGCGAGGAACAGCCGGTCGCGCGCGCCGGTGGCCAGGGCGCCGCACACCGCCTCGGCGCGGCCGTAGCTGGGCGCAGTGTCGACCAGGCTGGCGCCGCCGCCGATCAGGGTGGCCATGACTTCGCGCAGCGGCGCCAGGTGCGCCTCGTCGAGCGGTACGTCGTGGGTGCGCGAGGTGCCCAGGCCGATCACCGGCAGCAGCTCGCCGCTGGAGGGAATCCTGCGCCGCAGCAGGCCGCTGCTGTCCGCGGCCCAGGACAGGTTGGGCAGCAGGGGGCCGAGGGCGGCCAGGGCGGCGACGCCGGTGGTGTGCTGGAGGAAGCGACGGCGAGTGGGCATGGCGAGGGTCTCCCGTGTCGGTGGCGGTCCGGACAGTGATAGACCCTCATGCCGGCCCGCGGGTGCCGGGGCAATATCCGGTAACCAAACCGGGCGCGCGGAAAGACAGTGCTTTGGCGCGGCGGGAGCGTTCGCCCCGCGCCGGCCTGGATTAGGCTGCGGGCATTCCAACAACAAGGAACATCGCCATGCGCAAGCTGTTGTCGCTGATCGCGCTCGCCGGCTTCGGCTACCTGCTGTTCTGGCCCACCCCGTTGCAGCCGGTGGCCTGGCAACCCGGCGCGCTGCCGCCGGCCGCCGGCGTGTGGGCGCCGAACGCCCGGCTGGATGGCGCGGTGCTGGAGCAGGCCGGCCTGGACGGCCCGGACACGGTGGTGGTGGACGGCGAGGGGCGCCGCTACAGCGGCATCGGCGACGGCCGCATCCTGCGCTGGCACGCCGGCCGGGAGGCGCAGACCTTCGTCGCTCTGGACGGCCGCCCGGTGGGCATGAACTTCGGCCCGGACGGCAGCCTGTACGCGGCCGACGAGGCCAACGCCAAGGTCTGGCAGGTGACGCCCGAGGGCCGGGCGCGGGTGCTGGTGGATAGCGACGCGCGCCAGCGTTTCACCTTCCTCAACGACGTGTTCGTCGCCCGCGACGGCCGCCTGTTCTTCACCGAGGCCTCCAGCCGCTGGGGCCTGGCCGACAACAAGCGGGCGCTGCTGGAGCATGGCGGCGACGGCGCCGTGTTCGTGCGCCACCCGAACGGCCGCATCGAGCGCGTGCTGGACGGCCTGGAGTTCGCCAACGGCGTGGTGCTGAGCGCGGACGAGTCCTACCTGCTGGTGGCGGAGACCGGCGCCTACCGCGTCACCCGCCTGTGGCTCGCGGGCCCGCGCGCCGGTCAGCGCGAGGTGCTGGTGGACGACCTGCCGGGCTTCCCCGGCGACCTGTCGCTGGCGCCGGACGGCAGCTACTGGTGCTCCTTCTTCTCGCCGCGCAAGCCGCTGCTCGACGCGCTGGCGCCCTGGCCGTTCCTGCGCAAGGTGGCCTCGCGCCTGCCGCCGGCGCTGCTGGCCAGGCCGAGCCGCTACCCCCACGTGTTCCGCTTCGACGGCGAGGGGCGCGTGCTGGAGAGCCTGCAGGCGTCGCCGGACAGCGACCTGCCCAGCTTCAGCAGCGTGGTGCAGCACGGCGACGAGCTGCTGCTGGGCACGCCGGGTGGGGTCGGCGAGATCGATGCGGACCGCGCCTACCGTGTGCGCCTGCGCTGACCCGGGGCGGGCTGCACGTCAGCCCTGGGCGAGCCGCGCGCGCACCTCGGCGTAGGGGTAGGCCTCCAGCGCGGCGAAGCCGGCGATCTGCCGCGCCTTGAGCTTGGTGAACAGCGGCACGCTGATGCCGCAGAGAAAGCGCGTCAGGCATTCGCCGCTCGGCGCCGCGCCGCTGTATTCCACGTGGCGCTGGCTGAAGTCGGCGCACAGGGCTTGCAGGTCCAGTTCGGCCAGCGGGCGCAGGGGCGGCGCCGGCGGCAGGTGGGCGACCCGGCCCTGGCACACCGAGCAGTGCCCGCAGCGCGCCGGCGCATTGGCGTCGCCGAAGTAGGCGGCCAGGCGCTGGCTCAGGCAGCGGTCGCTGGCGAACAGGTCGAGCATGGCCTGGATGCGGCGGATTTCGCTGGCTTCCTGCTGCTGGAAGTAGGCGTGCAGTTCACCGCTCAACTGGTGCGGGTCGAAGTCCGGCCGGAGCAGGGCGTAGACCTCGGTCATCTGCTTGCTTTCCAGCTCGATCCAGCCGCGCTCCTGGAAGAAGTCCAGCGCCTTGACCACCCGCCCGCGCTCGGCCTGGTGCTGGTTATAGAGTGCGTCGAAGTCCACCGTGCACCAGGTCCGCGCCCGTGCCGAGGTGGCGACGATGGCCTCGACGAACTGGCGCCGCTCGCCCTCGAACTTGTCCAGCAGCGCCTCCGGCTCGATCAGGTACTTGAAGCGGTACTCGGCGAAGTAGGCGTAGCGCGGGGCGATGATGCCGCGCAGTTCCAGCTGCACCAGCAGGGTCTTGAGCGGCAGCTGGCGGATGTTGCTGTGCTCGGAGAGCTGGTTGAGCATCAGCTCCCACTGGCCGTCCGCCGCGCCGGCCAGCAGCTCGTCGAGCACCCGGCGGATGCCGTCCGGCTCGGGGGTGTCGCCGTAGACGAAGTTCTCCAGCACGTTGAGACCGTCGCGGTTGGCCAGCACCAGGCAGTCGGACGGCTGGCCGTCGCGCCCGGCACGACCGATCTCCTGGCTGTAGTTCTCGATCGACTTGGGCAGGTCGAAGTGCACCACGTTGCGGATGTCGCTCTTGTCGATGCCCATGCCGAAGGCGATGGTGGCGACGATGCAGTCGACCTGACCGTCCATGAAGCGGCGCTGGATCGCCTCGCGCGCCTCATGCGGCATGCCGGCGTGGTAGGCGCAGGCACCGAGGCCGCGTCGTTCGAGCAGCTCGGCCACCTGCTCGGCGGTCTTCTGCTGGGTGACGTAGACGATGCTCGGCTGGCCGGCCCGGGCGCCCAGCCATTCGACCAGGCGGCCCTGCTTGTCGCGCCCGGCCACCGGCTCCACCAGCAGGTTGAGGTTGGCGCGGTAGAAGCCGGTGGTGACCACATCCTCGGCGGCGATGGCGAACTTCTTCTGCATGTCGGCGATCACCGGCGGCGTGGCCGTGGCGGTGAGCAGCAGCACCTGGGGGATGCCGAACTGGCGCTGGTAGTCGGGCAGCTTGAGGTAGTCGGGGCGGAAGTTATGGCCCCACTCGGAAATGCAGTGCGCCTCGTCGACCACCAGCAGGGAGATCGGCACCTGGCCGATGAAGTTGCGGAAGCGCTCGTTCTTAAGGCGCTCGACCGAGATCATCAGGATCTTCAGCTCGCCGGACTTGGCCCTGGCCATGGTCTCGGCGACCTGCTCGCGGCTCTGCGCCGAGTCGATGCTGGCGGCGCTGATGCCACGGGCGTGGAGGAAGGCCAGCTGGTCCTGCATCAGCGCCAGCAGCGGCGACACCACCAGGGTCAGGTGCGGCAGGCGCAGCGCCGGCAACTGGTAGCACAGCGACTTGCCCGAACCGGTGGGAAAGATCGCCGCCGCCGACCGCCCGGCGAGCACGGCATCGACCACCCGCTCCTGGCCGGGCCGCAGGTGGGAAAAGCCGAAGACGCTGGCAAGGGTATCGAGCATGGGACGAGGCCGGAACGAGGAAAAGGCCGACGACCATAGCGCGCCGAACGACCTGAGGCCAGGCCGATGGCGCCGTAGAACTCGGCCGTCCGTAGGGTGCGCTGCGCGCACCGGCAGGACGACACATTGCCCCGGTGCGCATGGCGCACCCTACGGCAGCCTCGTAGCCCGGATGAAATCCGGGATGCATGAAAGCACTGCTTTCATTGGAGAAAAACCACACTTGCAGGCGGCTCGGAGCCGGAGTCCCCGGAAGGAGGCCGAGCGGCACCGGAAGGAGGGAGCCCGGAGCGAAGCGCAGGGCCGGATGCCGGTGTGGCCTTCTCTTTGGTTACTTTCTCTTGGTCCGGGCGGCGATCCGCAGACAAGAGCAACGAAGCGAAGCGGAGTAACAGCCGCAGGCTGGCCCGAAGGGCGAGCGTAGCGAGTCAAGTGACTCGCTCGGGTGGGCGAAACCAGAAGCATCGAAGCACACAGAAATCGGCTGGAAACCCAAGCACCAGACCAACACCGCCCCCGGATTTCATCCGGGCTACGCATCGACGTTACCGATTCATCGGTGCGCGCGGCGCACCCTACGAGGCAGCGCCGCGGACGCGGGGCTAAATCTCCGGATCGATCGGCGGATGCTTGTGCCAGGCACTGCCGCCCGGCAGCAGCAGGTTCAGCGCCAGGGCGCTGATGGCGCACAGGGAGATGCCGGACAGGGCGAACTCCTTGCCGCCGATCACCATGCCGCCGATGCCGAACACCAGCGTTACCGACACGATGATCAGGTTGCGCGCCTCGGACAGGTCCACCTGGTGGCGGATCAGGGTGTTCAGGCCGACCACCGCGATGGAGCCGAACAGCAGGCAGAGGATGCCGCCCATCACCGGCACCGGAATGGCCTGCAGCGCGGCGCCGAACTTGCCGACGAAGGCCAGCAGGATGGCGAACACCGCTGCCCAGGTCATCACCTTGGGGTTGAAGCTCTTGGTCAGCATCACCGCGCCGGTCACCTCGGCGTAGGTGGTGTTGGGCGGGCCGCCGAACAGGCCGGCGGCCGAGGTGGCCAGGCCGTCGCCAAGCAGGGTGCGGTGCAGGCCCGGCTTGCGCACGAAGTCCTTGCCGGTGACGGTGCCGACGGCGATCACCCCGCCGATGTGCTCGATGGCCGGCGCCAGGGCCACCGGCACCATGTACAGGATGGCGCCGAGGTGGAACTCGGGGGCGACGAAGTTGGGCATGGCCAGCCAGGCAGCGGCGGCGATGCCGGCGGTGTCGAACACGCCGAAGATCGCCGCCAGGGTGCAGCCCACGGCGATGCCGGCGAGGATCGGCACTAGGCGGAACAGGCCGCGGCCGAGCACGGCCACCAGCAGGGTGGTGACCAGCGCCGGCATGGAGATGAACATGGCGGTCTGGTAGGGCACCAGTTCGGCGGCGCCGTCGCCGGTCTTGCCCATGGCCATGTTCACCGCCACCGGCGACAGGGCCAGGCCGATGGCGATGATCACCGGGCCGATCACCACCGGCGGCAGGATGCGGTCGATGAAGCCCGGGCCCTTGAGCTTCACGGCCAGGCCGAGGAAGGTGTAGACGAAGCCGGCGGCGACCACGCCGCCGAGCACCGCCGGCAGGCCGAATTCGCCCTTGGCGGCGATGATCGGGGCGATGAAGGCGAAGCTGGAGGCGAGGAACACCGGCACCTGGCGGCCGGTGGCCAGCTGGAACAGGAGGGTGCCGATGCCGGCGGTGAACAGCGCCACGTTCGGGTCCATGCCGGTGATCAGGGGCATGAGCACCAGCGCGCCGAAGGCCACGAACAGCATCTGCGCGCCGGAGAGAATCTGCCGCGGCAGCGGGTCGTTGTACTCGCTCATGCTCAGGCGTCCTTCTGCTTGGTGCCGAAGATCTTGTCGCCGGCGTCGCCCAGGCCGGGGATGATGTAGCCGTGTTCGTTGAGCTGCTGGTCGATCGAGGCGGTGTAGATGGTCACGTCCGGGTGGGCGTCGCCCACCGCCTTGATGCCCTCCGGCGCGGCGACCAGCACCATGGCGCGGATTTCCTTGCAGCCGGCCTTCTTCAGCAGGTCGATGGTGGCGACCATGGAGCCGCCGGTGGCGAGCATCGGGTCGATGATCAGGGCCAGGCGCTCGTCGATCTCGGGCGCCAGCTTCTCCAGGTAGGTGTGGGCCTGCAGGGTCTCCTCGTTGCGGGCGACGCCCACGGCGCTGACCTTGGCCCCGGGGATCAGGCTGAGCACGCCGTCGAGCATGCCGATGCCGGCGCGCAGGATCGGCACCACGGTGATCTTCTTGCCGGCGATCTTCTCCACCTGCACCGGCCCGGCCCAGCCCGGGATCTCGTAGCTCTCCAGCGGCAGGTCGTTGGTCGCCTCGTAGGTGAGCAGGGCGCCCACTTCCTGGGCCAGTTCGCGGAAGTTCTTGGTGCTGATGTCGGCGCGGCGCATCAGACCGATCTTGTGGCGGATCAGCGGGTGGCGGATCTCACGGATGGGCATGCGGGGGTCTCCGGGGCGAGGATTTCTGGCTAGAGTAAAGCACTGCTCGTGCCGGAGTCGGGCGCAACCGGGGGACCGATTGTCGCGGCGGTGGATCGCACCGCAGCCTCCGGCGTGCAAGGCCGCGCAGTTTACCGCCTCCCCTGGGCGAGCGGTCAGAAAATCACCGGCGGGCTTGCCCTCGGGCGGGCATCTGAGTACCTTTGCCGCCCATTTTTCAGGCTATGTCCCGTTACGTGTTGGTGGCGCATCCTGCTTTTGTGGGAACGGCTGGGCGGCATTCCGATTGGCCGCGAAGTTCGCGGATAAATCCGCTCCCACAAGGTGTGCGACAGCTAACGTGGATATGGCCATTTCTTAACCAGTTGCCTTTCGCTGCCCGGAGCCACCATGCCCGCCGATCTCGCCCACATCCGTCAAATCATGGCCGAGGCCGACTGCCTCTTCAGCGAGGCCGAGGTCGAAGCGGCTATCGAGCGCGTCGGCGCGGCCATCTGCGAGGAACTGGCCGAGCGCAACCCGGTGGTGTTCTGCGTGATGAACGGCGGCCTGATCTTCGCCGGCAAGCTGCTGACCAAGCTGAACTTCCCGCTGGAGCTGTCCTACCTGCACGCCACCCGCTACCGCAGCGAGACCACCGGCGGCGAGCTGTTCTGGAAGGCCAAGCCGGAAATCTCCTTCATCGACCGCGAAGTGCTGATCATCGACGACATCCTCGACGAGGGGCACACCCTGGCCGCGATCATCGAGTTCTGCCGCCACGCCGGCGCCAGCGACGTGCACACCGCCGTGCTGATCGACAAGGACCACGACCGCAAGGCCCGCCCGGACCTCAAGGCCGATTACGTGGGCCTGTCCTGCGAGGACCGCTTCATCTTCGGCTACGGCATGGACTACAAGGGCTACTGGCGCAACGCGGCGGGCATCTTCGCGGTCAAGGGGCTGTAATCGCTACGCGGGTTTCACCCGCCCTACGTAGGGCGGGTGAAACCCGCGTTTGCTCATTCGGCGACCGCCGGTTCCAGCCAGCTCAACGCCTTGGCCCGCGCCTGGCGCAGGTCGCGGGCGAAGGCGAGCCGCCCCGGCTCGCGGTGGATGCCGGCCCGGCGCAGCTTCAGGCGCAGGTTGGCCGAGGCGCCGCTGAGCACCAGGCCGACGCCCTGGCGGTGGTAGTCGCGCAGCACGTTCTCCAGGGCCGCCAGGGCGGTCATGTCGAGCATCGGCACCGCGCTCATTTCCACGATCACCACCTTCACCTCCGGGTTGAACCGGCGCAGCACGCTCAGGGCCTTCTCCGCCGCGCCGAAGAACAGCGGGCCGCGGATGCTGTAGGTCAGCACCGAGTCCGGCAGCTCTCCCAGCTGGCTCAACTGCGGGCGCGGCAGCGGCCCGGCGTCGGTCAGCTCGCTCATGCGCTTGATGAACAGGCCGCAGGCCAGCAGCAGGCCGACGCCGACCGCCAGCACCATGTCGAACAGCACGGTCAGCACCAGGCAGGTCAGCAGCACCAGCACGTCGCTGCGCGGCGCGATGCGCAGGGTGTGGATGACGTGGTGCGGCTCGCTCATGTTCCACGCCACCATCAGCAGCAGGGCGGCCAGCGAGGCCATCGGCAGCAGGCTGAACACCGGCGCGAGCAGCAGCATGGCCAGCAGCACCACGCCGGCATGGATGATCGCGGAGAGCGGCGAGACGGCCCCGGCGCGGACGTTGGCGGCGGAACGGGCGATGGCGGCCGTGGCGGTGATGCCGCCGAACAGCGGCGCGACCAGGTTGCCCAGGCCCTGGCCGAGCAGCTCGCCGTTGGGGTCGTGCTTGCTGCCGGTCATGCCGTCCGCCACCACGGCGCACAGCAGCGACTCGATGGCGCCGAGCATGGCGATGGCGAAGGCCGGCGCCAGCAGCTGGCGGATCAGCTCGAAGGACAGCACCAGCGGCTGGCCGTCCGGCCCCGGCAGCTGCCAGGGCCAGGCGAAGTCAGGCAGGAACGGCGGGATGCCGGGGTGGCTGACGCCGTCCAGGGTGTAGCTGAAGCGCTCGCCCAGGGTCGCCACCGGCAGGCCGGCGGCCTCCAGCAGCTGGGCGACCAGCACGCCCACCGCCAGCGCCGCCAGGTGGCCGGGCACCTTGGGCACCAGCTTCGGCCAGATCAGCAGCGTGGCCAGGCTGGCGGCGGCGGTCAGGCCGTCGCCGGGGTGGAAGTCGGGCAGCGCCTCGGCGAGCAGCTCCAGCTGGTCGAGGAAGTGCTGCGGCGTGGCCGACAGCTGCAGGCCGAGCAGGTCCTTGATCTGCAGCACGGCGATGACGATGCCGATGCCGGCGGTGAAGCCCAGGGTCACCGGGTAGGGCACGAACTCGATCAGCTTGCCGGCGCGCAGCAGGCCGAGGGCGATGAGGATCGCCCCGGCGAGCATGGTGCACAGCAGCAGGCCGCCGAGGCCGTACTGCTGGCTGATCGGCAGCAGGATCACCACGAAGGCCGCCGTGGGGCCGGAAATGTTGAAGCGCGAGCCGCCGGCCAGGGCGATCAGCGGCGCGGCCACCAGCACGGTGTACAGGCCGTGCTGCGGCGCCACGCCCACCGCGATGGCCAGGGCCATGGCCAGCGGGATGGCGATGATGCCGACCGTCAGCCCCGCGATCAGGTCGCCGCGCAGGGCGTGCCGGGAATAGCCGACGGCCAGGACCTGGCGCCAGGCGGCGAACAGCGGAGGTAGAGACATCGCGGGGCTCCAGCGGGGACTGTGCGCATTATAGGGACGAAGGCCTCCGGCTTGCCCGGCTGGATGCGCTGCTTTAGTCGCGTTGAGCCGCGCCACGGGCGGGGGTAAACTGCCGGCCCCGTAATGCCCGCCAGCTGGAGAGCGTGATGCGCAAAGACAAGAAACAGGTGATTGGCGAAGAGATCGGCGACGACGCGATCAAGCTGTTCCTCGCGGTCGAGCCGGCCGACGACACGCCGCCGTCCCTGCACAAGCTGGTCAAGGCCTACCGCAGCCTGCGCATCGACGACTTCGAGCGTTTCCTGACCTTCTTCAGGGAGGCAGGTTACGACCTCGACGCCCGGGATGCCAAGGGCAACGACTTCGTCGCCCTGATTCAGGACCAGCGCCTGGCCGAGCCCTACATCGACGCGATAAAGGCGGCAAAAGCCTGACCTTCGTAGGAAAAATGACCGTCTGCCCCAGGTTCGTGCATTTTTTGCGGCTGGGCGAGCGGCAATAGTGGTATCGTGCGCGCCGGAAAACTCCCGACCCGGCGCCCCTGCTGGGCTGGCGCGTCAGTCGCGCGCGGGCGGGAAGTGAAGAATTGAACGCGCGGGCTGCCCACAGGCAGTCCACGCCGGACGAGGTTGCTCGGCATCGATCAGGCCAAGTCATCGGCCATGGTACGAGCCCTCCGAAGCTCCAGACACTTGTCTGGCTGTCAGTGATTAGACGCCGATGCGTGGCTCAAAAGGCCGATGCCAGCGGCTTGGTACTGCAGATCTTGGAGAAGCGTTAATGACGCAAGTCAATCACGAAACTGTGGATGTGCTGCTGGTCGGCGCCGGCATCATGAGCGCCACCCTGGCGGTGCTGCTCAAGGAGCTGGACCCGAGCCTCAAGCTGGAGATCGCCGAGCTGCGTTCCTCCGGCGCCATCGAGAGTTCCAACCCGTGGAACAACGCCGGCACCGGTCACGCCGGCCTCTGCGAGCTGAACTACACGCCGCAGGCTGCGGACGGTTCGATCGACATCAAGAAGGCCGTGCAGATCAACGCGCAGTTCGAGGTTTCCCGGCAGTTCTGGTCCCACCTGGCCGGCAAGGAAGGCTTCGGTTCGCCGCGCAGCTTCATCAATTCCGTGCCGCACATGAGCTTCGTGCGTGGCGAGAAGGATGTCGGTTTCCTCAAGAAGCGCCATGAACTGCTCAGCCAGCATCATGCCTTCGAGAACATGGAGTACACCGAGGACCGGGCCGTCATGGCCGACTGGATGCCGCTGATGATGGAAGGCCGCGACCCGGCCGAACGCATCGCCGCGACCCGCGCCGGCAACGGCACCGACGTCAACTTCGGCGCGCTGACCAACCAGTTGCTGCAGTTCCTCTCCGCCCAGGGCGGCACCACCCTCAGCTACAGCCAGAAGGTCACCGGCCTGGCGCGCAGCGGCGAGGGCTGGACCGCCCAGATCAAGAACACCAAGACCGGCGAACAGCGCGAGATCGGCGCGCGCTTCGTCTTCCTCGGTGCCGGCGGCGGCGCGCTGCCGCTGCTGCAGATGTCCGGCATCCCGGAAGGCAAGGGCTTCGGCGGCTTCCCGGTGAGCGGCCAGTGGCTGCGCTGCGACAACCCCGAGGTGGTCAAACAGCACCAGGCCAAGGTCTACAGCCAGGCCGAGGTGGGCGCGCCGCCCATGTCCGTGCCGCACCTGGACACCCGCGTGGTGGACGGCAAGACCTCGCTGCTGTTCGGCCCCTACGCCGGCTTCACCACCAAGTTCCTCAAGTTCGGCTCGTTCCTCGACCTGCCGCTGTCGGTGCGTCCGAGCAACATCGGCCCGATGCTGGCCGTGGCCCGCGACAACATGGCCCTGACCCGCTACCTGATCAAGGAAGTGCTGCAGTCGCCGGAGCAGCGCCTGGATTCCCTGCGCAAGTTCTACCCGAACGTGAAGGCCGAGGACTGGCGCCTGGAGATCGCCGGCCAGCGCGTGCAGATCATCAAGAAGGACGCCAAGAAGGGCGGCATCCTGCAGTTCGGCACCGAGCTGGTGGCGGCCGAGGACGGTTCCATCGCGGCGCTGCTCGGCGCCTCTCCGGGCGCCTCGGTGACCGTGTCGATCATGCTCAACCTGATCGAGCGCTGCTTCGCCGACAAGGCCCGGGGCGAGTGGGCCGCCAGGCTCGCGGAAATCTTCCCGGCGCGCGAGAAGGCGCTGGAAGACGATGCTGAGCTGTATCGCTCGGTCGCCGAGCAGTGCTCCAAGGCCCTGCAGCTCGCCTGAGTGCCGTAGGGCGGGTGCAACCCGCGTGTCGCCCCATGAAAAAGCCGCCCTCGGTCGGCTTTTTCGTTGGCGATGTCCCCGTTAGATGTTGCAGTGCTCTGAGCCCTTCTGGATCCCCGCCTGCGCGGGGATGACGAGGTAGGGGGGAATTTCTAATTTCTTCCGAAACCGTCATCCCCGCGCAGGCGGGGATCCAGGGGCAGGCAGCTACAGCGTTCAGCTAGAGGAGCTTGACCGCGCGATGTGTAGGGCGGGTTAGCTGCTTGCAACACGCAACGGGGACATAGCCTTTTCGTGGCCGGCCTCAGGCGGCCAGCGCCGGGCTCGGGCGCGTGCCGACGCGGCGCGGGGTGACCAGCACGTCCAGCGGCAGCGCCTGGCCCAGCCACTGGGCGCGCAGTTCGCGCACCTCCACCCAGCCCGGCTCGCCCGGCAGTTCGCGGGCCTCGCGCAGGGCGCGGCAGGTGCCCGAGGCATCCAGCAGGGCGAAGCGGCGCATCGGCGCGCGCGGCATGAGTAGCGACCACAGACTCATCATGGGGCAATCCTCCAGGGCAACAGCAGCCTTATCGCACGCCGAGGTGACAGGCCCGTGACAGGAACCGCTCGGGCGCGGCGGAGGTCAGAAACACAGCTGTCGACGCAAGCGGAGCGGCAGGTATACTGCCGGCCATTTTCCGCCGCCACCTTTCTGGAGATCGTCATGAAGAAACATCTGCTGTTCGGTCTGGTAGCCGCGCTCGGCGTCGCGCTGGTCGGTTGTGCCCACAGCCCCCAGCAGCTGCGTCCGCAGCCCAAGCTCACCGTGGCGCTGGTGCCTGTCGGCCAGGGCCAGCCGGTGGTGGTGCGCGTGGTCGACGGTCGCGCCTCGCCGGTGCTCGGCACCCGCGGCGGCCTGTACCCGGAGACCAGCAACATCAGCGTGCAGTCCCAGGACATCCTGCCGCGCCTGCAGGCCGAGGCCGAGGCGGCGGTGCGCCTGCTGGGCTTCACCCCCAGCCCCAACGCCTACAACGCCCCGCAGCTGACCCTGACCCTGGCCGACCTCAAGTACCAGTCGCCGAAGGAGGGCTCCTACGTCACCGAGGCCGACATCAGCGCCAGCATCCGCGCCGACGTGCAGAACAGCGCGCGCCGCTACAGCGGCCGCTACGGCGCCTCGCTGAACCAGCGCTTCGGCATGGCGCCGAACCAGGAGACCAACACCAAGCTGGTGTCCGATGTGCTGAGCGACGCGCTCACCCGCGCCTTCAAGGACCCGACCATCGGCCAGATGCTCGGCCAGCAGTAAGCGCCTCCCATAAAAAAGCCCGGCACATGCCGGGCTTTTTTATGGCTCTGTCCCCATTAGTTTTTGCACGCCTTGTGGGAGCGGCGCGAATTTCGCGGCTGAAGCTGCTCCCACAGAAGCGATTGCGTCGCCAACACATAACGAGGACATAGCGAAAAAAGCTATATCCCCGTTGCGTGTTGCAGACGAAGCGGCCTGCCTGGAGCCCCCGTAGGGTTGTTGGGCCACAGGCCGTAACCCACCAGCGCAATCGACCGTGGCACCACGGTGGGTTACGCCGTCAAACGGCTAACCCACCCTACGCGTTGCGCGAGCAAGCCCCTCTATCTGAACACTGCGGCTGCCTGCCCCTGGATTATTCCCCTTCGGGCCAGCGCAAGCGCTGTCCAGCGATTCAGCTGCTGTCCCGCCTGCGCGGGAATGACGGTTTCGGAAGCAATTCCATCCCCCTACCTCGTCATCCCTGCGCAGGCGGGGATCCAGAAGGGGATATTGCCTTTTTATGGCCATGCCCAGGCTGGTTGTTGCACACCTTGTGGGAGCGGATTTATCCGCGAATTTCGCGGCCAATCGGAATGCCGCCCAGCCGCTCCCACAGAAGCAGGATTGCGCCACCAACATGTAACCGATCCTGCTTTAGGAGCGACCGAGTGGTGGTCCGCGAACAAGAGCAACGAAGCGAAGCGGAGCGAGTCAAGTGGGGCGAGGCCAGAAGCAGCAGGCCGCTCGGCCACCGGCTGAGCTTAACGACGGAGCACCGACAGAGACCGCCTCCGGATTTCCTCCGGGCCACGACCCGTTGCCGGTGCATCGGTGCGCACGGCGCACCCTACAGGGCTCAGGCCGCCTCGGCGTACAGCTCCGGCAGGCTGAAGCCGGTGCGCTCGTCGATGTCCGGCAGGTCGTAGTGCTCGTGGCCGCCCAGGGCGCAGTAGACCAGCCAGTGGTGGTCCTGCACGTTGATGGAAAGTTCGTCCACTACCGCCTCCACTTCGTCCAGGGAGTCGATGAGGTAGTCGTGATCAACCGGTTGCGGGTTCAGCATGGCGGGTCCTCCGCTGTTATGGATATTGCTCCGTCACGTCAGTGACCGATTAGTCACAGATGGAGAGACAAACCCTAGGCCAGGTTGGTGACGTTTTTCAGACAGATTCGCGATTAGTCCTGTCGCTCGTCGGAAACGGAACTTATAACCCGCACGCTTCCAGTAGACTGCCGCCCGCCGCAGCCGCGCCCTGGCGCCGATCCAGCGAAACACCGCCTCGATCTGGTGCGCCGACGAAAGGCTGCAAGGTTGGCGCCAGAGCCTCCGGGCCGCTCATGCTCGCTGTTGGTGCCGGTGTTTTCCTGTCGATGGTGCATCGTTTTCGTCGCTGAGGTGATTCGCGTGTCCCTGCAGTACCTCTGGAACCTGTTTTCGACCTACCCCGCCCAAGTGCTCAACGGTCTGGCCCTGTTCTTCGCCCTGGCCGGCGGCTGGCTGCTGCTCGCCACCCGGCTGCGCGAACAGCGTGCCGGTGTGCGTCTGGCCTCCGACTCCGAGCTGGACGAACTGGACGCCGACGCCAGCCTGTTGGACGAGCGCACCCAGCGCATCAACCGTTTCTTCTACGCCTTCGGCGGCGCCACCCTGGCGGGCGCGCTGGCGCTGTCCTGGTTCAGCACCGGCTTCTGATTCATCCCGCGCAAACGAAAACGGCAGCCCTGGGCTGCCGTTTTCGCATGTGGGCGCCGCTCAGAGCGGCAGGCCGGCCCTGACCCGGTACTGGTTGCGCACCGGCGTGGCGTACTGGCGGATCAGCCAGGGACGCTGCTCGGCGGGGCAGGCGGCCATGCGCCGCTGCCACTCGGCGCGGGCGGCGGCTACCTCGGCGGCGGGGAACTGCTGCTCGGCCGTCGGCACCTGCAGCGCGGGGTCGCGTTCCTCCCACTCGGCGTAGGCCAGGTAGTGCACCGGGAACAGCCTGTAGCCGCCGAGGATGTGGCGATCCATCAGCGCCGCCAGCTGCTTGGCATCCTCGAAGCCCTCGCGCACCGGCGCGCCGAACTGCACGTGGACGCGGCCCTTGTAGCCGGTGATGCCGAGGGCGATGCTGGCGTCGTCCTCGCCCGGGGCCTTCTCGTAGCTACCGGTGGTGGCGCGGATCTGCAGCTCGCGGGCCTTGGCCTGGTCGCAGGGGTCGTACTCGTAGCTGATCGACACCGGGATCAGGTTGAGCGCCGCCAGGGCCTCGGCGAACGGCTCGTCCTTGCGGCTCATGTGGAACATCTTGAGGATCGCCGAGTCGGTGCGGTCGTCGCCGTCCTTGGCCCGGCCCTCGGCCTGGGCGATCCAGATCGAGTGGCCTTCCTCGCGGATGGAGTGGTTGATGTAGGCCGACAGCAGCTGGAAGGCCGCCAGCTTCTCGCGCCGCCCCGCCACGTTGCGATGCACGATGAAGCTCTTGTTCAGGCGCATCAGGTCGCTGACGAAGGGGCGCTGCAGCAGGTTGTCGCCGATGGCGATGCGCGGGGTCGGCAGTTCGGCGTGGAACACCGCGTAGTTGACGAAGGCCGGGTCCATCACGATGTCGCGGTGGTTGGCCATGAACAGGTAGGGCGCGCCCGCCTTCAGCTGCTCCAGCCCGGCGAAGGTGATGCCGTCGGTGGCGCGCTCCACGGTGCGGTCGATGTACGGCTCGATGCGCGCCTGCAGGGCGTCCACCGATTCGATCCCCGCCGTCTCGCGGCGCAGGCGATGGGCGATGAGGGGCTTGAGCAGCCAGCCGAAAGGCCCGGCCAGGCGCGGGAAGCGGAAACGGGTGAGGATGCCGAGGAAGGTGTCGTCGCTCAACAGGCGCGCCAGGACGGCGGGGACTTCGTGGTCGGCGTAGGGTCGGATCGAATCGAATTCGCCCATCATGTTCTCGTGGTCAGGCTGCTCGGAAGGCCCATGGCGGGCTGGCAAATAGGCCGGCGATTATAAGGCCAATCGCGCTTCCGGGCGGAGGGTTCCGCATGCCTCGTGCCTGGCAACGAGTCGATTGGCTCGCGCCAGTGGGCGCAGGTCGAGTGGGAAGGTGGCGTTGTTTCACTCACCCGCAGCCTCGGTATCGGGTTCGATGAGGTGGGTTTTGCCGGCGGCCAGAAAGATCGCCTCCAGCTGGGCGCGGCGGCGTTTGCCCCAGTCGATGGTTCTGAAATCGATCCTGCTCAGGCAAGGGAGCGTGGGCAGGAAGGAAAAGCGCTCCGCCTGCAGATGGGTATTGATCTCTTCAAGCACCAGCGTTTCCAGGCTGGGCAGGCTCTGCAGCACCTCGGGGTTGTCCCAGACTTTCAGACGCTTCAGTTCGAGATGCTTCAGGGCGGCCATGTTTGCAAGGCTGGGCAGCTGCTGCAGATGTGGTGCTCCATGGATTTTCAGGACCTCAAGGCCTGAAAAATCTGCCAGGGCATCCAATGTGTCGAGCTTCCTGAGAGAACTTAGAAAGAGTGCTTTCAGGCCACGGCGATTCAGGACCGCGAGGTTCTCGGGCGCGGTGCAGCCGTCCAGTGTCAGTGCGCTCAGGTCAGGCAGCGAGTCGAGCAGTTCATCCGTAGCGATTCTCGCGCCACCGGCATACAGGCTTTGCAGGCTGTGGCAGTCGGCCAGCGCTTCCAGCCCGCAGAAGTCGCCGTACAGCTCCAGGGTGCTCAGGTTCTTGAGGGCGGGCAGAAAGTCCAGGCTGACGGATTTGCCGCCCTTGAGTGTCAGGGCCTCCAGGTCCAGTTGCATCAGGGGCGAGATGACCCGGGCCTGAGCCAGGCTGATCTCCAGCTTGCGCACATGGCGCAGCGAAGCCAGTGCTTGCAACTCTTCGTCGCTGTAGCTCTTTTTGTTCGCAACCGTCCAGACCTGCAACCCCAGGTCCGGGCGTTTGGAAAAGACCTGCCTATCCAGTTCGAAGAGGTGCTCCAGCGCCTCGAAGCCGAAGGTGAAGCCAATGTGGCCACCGTGCCTTATCTGTGACCCAGCCTCTGCGATCGATGCAGACGTCCATGGCAGGCCGTTCATCGAGAAGGGGCGGTCAGCCTCATTCATTTTCTGACTCCTCAAGCGGGGCGGATTCCATCGAATGGCTAGGGCTCGCAGCGATAGCTCGCGAACTCGACGAGCCGCTCGGTGAGCGAGCGCTCCTGCCACCGGATATCGAGAATGACCCACCGATTGCCCTCGCGGCGAAGGACGACGGTGTCCGTCCAGTGAAAGTCGTCGTAGGCGAGCCGGGCGGAGACGCGGGCCGTATCGCCCGCGACGCTGGCCTGGGTGGACAGGAGGGCCTGGGCTCCTTCCGGCCAGAGGAAAAAGGGGCTCTGGTCCAGCATGTGGGGCTTCATGTCCGCCGGCACCAGGCGGGCACAGGATTCTTCATAGGCGCGTTGCGCTGCCAGGGCGGTGAACAGCTCCTGCCCCAGCAGCGGTTGCACCCGAGCCGCTTCCTTGTCCGGGTCGTTCGAGGGGGTGTGAATTGCCCAGGCGTAGAAGTCCTGGACGGTACGGTCGGGCGAATCGTGGGCCATGCTGCCGAATGGGATCAGCAGCAGGAGTATTGCCAGCAGGGAGCGACAGTCGTGCATGTGTGTCCTATGGCTTGAGTTCGGTATCACTGTTGGAGTGGTCAAGCCGAAGTTCCCGGGTGGTCATAGAAGTCGTCGTATTCGCGGTAATGGTTCGCGGCGAGCACGAATCTTTCGATCTCCTCCTGATTCGGATCTTTGGGGATGGAGGCGTTCTCGATAACGCCGACCAGAGTCCCACTCTCGAACCACGGGTACAGATCGAGATCGCGTAGCGCGATGGGCAGATACCCACCGTGTCTGCATTCGTACACCTCGTCGTCCGGCATATCATCGACCTCATCTTCGTCGATGAAGAAGAACCGGGCCGAATGAGGATCGCTGTTCCATTGCTTGCGATTGACATAGATCCAGCAATTCACGTCATCGCCCTCGGCGATTGTCGTGTTGATCAGCTGCTTCAGGCTGTCACATTGAATCATGGCGAGTCTCCTTCCCTGGGCGTGGCGTTTGGTTGATGGGGCGACGACGGTTGCCGCGGCTTGCACGTGCACGCCGATAGAGAGTTTGAGTGGTTTGAGAAACCCAGACAGTGAAGCGGCAGGTGAAAACGAGATATTCACCGGAGCGAGCGCATCGTCCAGCGCCATGAGAACGATGAGCGAGCGATTCCTGCAGGCAACGGGCTATCGGCCCTCCGACAAGCTACTGTTCCACAAGGGATTGTCAGACGCCACGACGAACCACATGGAGACTGCGATGCTGGAAACACAGCTGTACCAGTGCCCCTATTGCTGGGAGACGGCCGAGGCGGTGCTCGACCTGTCGGCCGGGGATCAGGAGTATGTGGAGGACTGCCCGGTGTGCTGTCGGCCGATCCTGTTCGACCTGCGCACCGATGGCGTGGAGTGGTCGCTGGACGTGCGTGGGGAGAACGAGTGATGCAGCGCATCTACGAGCCGCAGGACCTGCTGGAGGCGGAGCTGTTGCTGGGCATGCTGGCCAGCGAGGGGGTGGAGGCGCACCTGGCCGGGCGTCATCTGCTCGGCGCGGTGGGCGAGCTGCCGGCGCTGGGCCTGCTCGCCCTGGTGGTGGAGGACGAGGACGCCGAGCACGCGCGTCGGCTGATCGCCGGGTACAATGCCGCCGCCCCGTTGCCCGGCGAGGAGCCCGAGGGCTGCCCCGGCGTGCTGCTTTGCTAGTTCTGTCGGTACTGCCCTGCCCATGAGTGGACGTTACGCCCTGTTTCGCTGGCCCCAGGCCATTTCCGGCCTGCCGGGTTTTCCCGAGGGTTTCCCCCAGCGCTGGAACCTGGCGCCCGGCGCCCAGGTGCTGTTCATCCACCAGCCCGAGGGCGAGCTGCAGGCCGCGGCCGGGCGCTGGGGGCTGACCCCGGCCTGGCTCGACGACCTGTCGAAGGCGCCCGCCCATGCCCGCGCCGAGACCCTGGCCGAGCAGCCGATGTTTCGCGAGGCCTTCCGCCAGCGCCGCTGCCTGTTGCCGGCCAACGGCTTCTATGAATGGCGTGGTCAGGCCAACCGCAAGCGCCCGTACTGGTTGAGCAGCGAGGGGCTGCTGTACTTCGCCGGCGTCTGGGAGCCCTACCCGACGGCGGGGCAGACCTACCTCAGCGTGGCGATGATCACCGCGCCGGCCAGCTATCTGCGCCGGCCCATCGTGCTGGACCAGGCCGCCACCCGCGCCTGGCTCGACCCGCAGACCCCGGTCGAGACACTGCAGGCGCTGCTGGCCGCGCCGCAGCCACCACTGCGCGAGCGGGCGCTGGCGACCCTGATCAACGATCCGGCCTTCGACGGGCCGGACTGCCTTACTCCGACGTGATGCCGCCGGTGCGCGTGGACTAGGTTTCTCGGTATTCGGGGCGTTGCGCCAGCCCTTCCTTCAACAGTTCCACCAGCAGGCGCACCTTGGGCGAGAGGTGGCGCTGCTGCGGGTACATCGCCCACACGGCGGTGTGCGGCGGGCTCTGCTGCGGCAGCAGGTCGACCAGCGCGCCGCTGCGCAGGTGCGGCTGCACGTAGTAGTCCGGCAGCTGGCACAGGCCGAAGCCGCGCAGGGCGGCGTCGAGCACCGCTTCGCCGCTGTTGCAGCGCCAGTTGCCCTGCACCCGCACACCCAGCTCGCGGCCGTCCTGCTGGAAGCTCCATTGCTCGCTGCTGCCGATCAGGCAGTTGTGCCGCGCGAGTTCGGACAGCGAGTGCGGCCGGCCGTAGCGCTCCAGATAGGCGGGTGCCGCGCACAGGTGCATGACCCGTGGCGCCAGGCGGGTGGCGACCAGGCGCGAGTCGGGCAGGCGGCCGAGGCGGATCGCCAGGTCCAGGCCGCCGTGGAGCAGGTCGAGGGTCTGGTTGCTCAGTTCGATGTCCACCCGCAGTTGCGGGTGGCGGGCCATGAAGTCGTTGACCAGCGGCACCACGAAGCGCTCGCCGTAGGCCACCGCGCAGGTCATGCGCAGCAGGCCCTTGGGTTCGCCGGCCAGGTCGCCGACCGCGCGCAGGGCTTCCTCGCGGGCGTCCTGCAGGCGCTGGCAGTGCTGCAGGAAGGTCTGCCCGGCCTCGGTCAGCGCCACCTTGCGCGTGCTGCGGTAGAACAGGCGGGTCTGCAGGCGTTCCTCGAGGCGCGCCACCTGGCGGCTGACCTGGGAGGTGGACAGCCCCAGGCGCTGCGCGGCGGCGGCGAAGCGACCGCATTCGGCCACCGCGACGAACTCGTCCAGCCCTTCCCATCCGCTCATGGATTATCCCTGCCTGGAAATAATGTTTTGCTGATGGCTGGGATTATCCAGGAAATCGCGGAGGTCTACACTCTCCGGCACTTTTCATCCGCTGGAGAACGTCCATGATCAAGTCCCGTGCCGCCGTCGCGTTCGGCCCCAACCAGCCGTTGCAGATCGTCGAAGTGGACGTCGCCCCGCCGAAGGCCGGCGAGGTGCTGGTGCGCATCGTCGCCACCGGCGTCTGCCACACCGACGCCTACACCCTGTCCGGCGCCGACTCCGAGGGTGTGTTCCCGTCCATTCTCGGCCACGAGGGTGGCGGCATCGTCGAGGCCGTCGGCGAGGGCGTCACTTCGGTGAAGGTCGGCGACCACGTGATCCCGCTGTACACGGCCGAATGCCGCGAGTGCAAGTTCTGCACGTCCGGCAAGACCAACCTGTGCCAGAAGGTGCGCGCCACCCAGGGCAAGGGCCTGATGCCGGACGGCACCAGCCGCTTCAGCTACAACGGCGAGCCTATCTACCACTACATGGGCTGCTCGACCTTCTCCGAGTACACCGTGCTGCCGGAAATCTCCCTGGCCGTGATCCCCAAGGACGCCCCGCTGGAGAAGGTCTGCCTGCTCGGCTGCGGCGTCACCACCGGCATCGGCGCCGTGCTCAACACCGCCAAGGTGGAGGAGGGCGCCACCGTCGCCATCTTCGGCCTGGGCGGCATCGGCCTGGCGGCGATCATCGGCGCGAAGATGGCCAAGGCCTCGCGGATCATCGCCGTCGACATCAACCCGGCCAAGTTCGACGTGGCCCGCGAGCTGGGCGCGACCGATTTCGTCAACCCGAAAGACCATGACAAGCCGATCCAGGACGTGATCGTCGAACTCACCGACGGCGGCGTCGACTACAGCTTCGAGTGCGTCGGCAACGTGCAGCTGATGCGCGCGGCGCTGGAGTGCTGCCACAAGGGCTGGGGCGAGTCGGTGATCATCGGCGTGGCCGGCGCCGGCCAGGAAATCAGCACCCGTCCGTTCCAGCTGGTGACCGGCCGCGTCTGGCGCGGTAGCGCCTTCGGCGGCGTGAAGGGCCGCACCGAGCTGCCGAGCTACGTGGAGAAATCGCAGAGCGGCGAAATCCCGCTGGGTACCTTCATCACCCATACCATGGGCCTGGATCGGATCAACGAAGCCTTCGACCTGATGCACGAGGGCAAGAGCATCCGCACCGTCATCCATTACTGAGGAAATCCCGTGCGGCCCGCTGGCCGCGCGGATTGCTCGCAGGGTGCGCGGGGCCGCCCAGGTCGTGCGCACCACAAATCCATCGGTGCGCGCGGCGCACCCTACGGAGTGGGTCATGACCCTCGAAATCGTTTCCAGCAACAAGAGCTTCGGCGGCTGGCACAAGCGCTACCGCCACCGTTCCACCGCGCTCAACTGCGACATGGTGTTTGCCGTGTACCTGCCGCCGCAGGCGGAGCAGGGCGCCAAGCTGCCGGTGCTGTACTGGCTGAGCGGCCTGACCTGCAGCGACGAGAACTTCATGCAGAAGGCCGGCGCACACCGGCTGGCCGCCGAACTCGGCCTGATCATCGTCGCGCCGGACACCAGCCCGCGCGGCGAGTGCGTGCCGGACGACCCGGACAAGGCCTGGGACTTCGGCCTCGGCGCCGGCTTCTACGTCAACGCCACCCAGGAGCCCTGGGCGCGCCACTACCGCATGTACGACTACGTGGTGCAGGAGCTGCCGACGCTGATCGAGGCCAACTTCCCGGTCAGCGACCGGCGTGGCATTTCCGGTCACTCCATGGGCGGCCATGGCGCGCTGATCTGCGCGCTGAAGAACCCCGGGCGATACCGGTCGGTGTCGGCCTTCTCGCCGATCACCAACCCGCTCAATTGTCCCTGGGGCGAGAAGGCGTTCTCCCACTACCTGGGCGACGACCGTTCGCGCTGGCGCGAATGGGACGCCTGCGCGCTGATTGCCGAGGCGACGGAAAAGCTGCCGCTCCTGGTCGACCAGGGCGACCGCGACGACTTCCTCGAAGGCCAGCTCAAGCCCCAGGCGCTGCAGGCCGCAGCCAAGGCGGCGGATCATCCGCTGACCCTGCGCCTGCAGCCGGGCTACGATCACAGCTACTACTTCATCGCCAGCTTCATCGACGATCACCTGCGCCATCACGGCGAGGCGCTGAACCGCTGAACCACGAGGGGCGCCAACAATCAGGTCAGGTGTGGTGCCGTAGGGTGCGCCCTGCGCACCGAACGCCCCTGATGCGCACGACCAGGCGGCCCCGCGACACCTTACCGACGCCTGGCTGACAGGCTTGGCCCCATTGGCGCCCCTCGCTCACTGGCGACTCAGAAGTCGTAGCGGGTGGTCAGCATCACGTTGCGCGGCTCGCCCCAGGAGTAGGTGCTGTAGAAGTCCATGAGGGTCAGGTACTTCTCGTCCAGCAGGTTGTCCACGGTGAGCGTGGCCGAGAGGTTGTCGCTGACCTGGTAGCGGGCCATGACGTTGAGCAGCCAGAAGTCGTCCTGGCCGAAGTCCTGGTAACGATCGAGCGGGGCGTTCCACACCGAGCCCCAGGTACGGTCCTGCCAGCGCGCGCCGCCGCCGAGGGTGACTGGCGACAGCGCGCCATGCAGCTGGTAGGTGGTCTGGACGCTGAACTGGTTTTCCGGCTCCAGGGTGGAGATCTTCTCGCTGTCGAGGCGGGCGATCTTGTGGGTGAAGCCGGCCTGCAGGTTCCAGCCCTCCGCCAGCCTGCCGGAGATCTCCGCCTCGTAGCCCTTGGTCCTCACACCCTGGACCGCCTGGTAGGCGACCTCGCCGGTGCCGGGCACCGTGCCCACCGCTTCGCCGTAGTTGTCCTGCTTGATCTCGAAGTAGGCCAGGCTGGCATTCAGTCGGCCATCGAAGAACTCGGCCTTGAAGCCGGCCTCGTAGCTGTCGCCTTCCAGCGGGTCGAGGGTTCGGGAGTCCAGGTCGCGGATGCTCTGCGGCTTGAAGATGCTGGTGTAGCTGGCGTAGGCCGAGAGGTTGTCGGTCAGGTCGTAGACCAGGCCGGCATAGGGCACCGGCACGCCGCTCTCGCGGATGTCCTCGCCCTCGTAGTCGGACACCCGGACGCCGAGGATCGCCTTCAGGTCGTCGGCCAGGTTCAGGCGGGTGGCGAGGTAGGCGCCGCGCTCGCGGATCAGCTCGTCGTTGATCCCTGATGGCTCGCCCCATTCCGGTTCCGGCACCTTGCCGTTCCACCCGTAGTAGTCGCTCACCTCGCCGTCGTAGGCATAGCCCCAGTAGCCCTTGCCGTCCCATTCGCGGCGCGCCAGGCTGCCGCCGACGACCAGCTCGTGCTCCCGGCCGAAAGCCTGGAAGGGGCCGGACAGGTAGGCGTCGACGGCGTCGCTGACGGTTTCGCCGGTGTACTTGCCGGTCCACATGCTGGCGCCCGTGCCGGTGGCCGGGTCCGGGTTGCCGGCGGCCGCCGAGCCCAGGGTGGCGTAGTAGCCGTTGATCTGGTGGTTGAGCTGCAGCTTGCCCAGCCAGCCGTTGGCGAAATGGTGTTCGAGGGTGGCGAACAGCGTGCGGGTGTACTGCTCCCAGGTGCTCCACTCGGCGGCGTTGCTGAACGAGCGGGAGCGGTCGTTGAAGTTGCCGTTGGCGTCGAAGATGGGGTTGCCGCCCCAGGTGGAGCCTTGCGGCAGGTTGTCCTGGTAGTCCGCACCGAGGGTCAGCAGGGTGTCCTCGCCGAGGTCGGCCTCGAGGATGCCGTAATAGATGGTGCTTTCGCGGCTGTAGTTGTCCTGCACGCTGTGTTTCTTCTGGTGGGCGGCCACCGCCCGGCCGCGCAGGTTGCCGGTCTCGGTCAGCGGGCCGGAAACGTCCAGCTCGCTGCGGTAGGTGTCCCAGCGCCCGGCGCCCAGGCTCAGGTGGCCCTGGAAGTCGTGGGTGGGTTTCTTGCGGATCAGGTTGATGGTCGCGCCCGGGTCGCCGCTGCCGGTGAGCAGGCCGGTGGCGCCCTTGAGCACCTCGACGCGGTCGTAGATGGCCATGTCGCTGAGCGTGTTGCCCGCCGAGTAGGCCGAGTTGCGGGTCATCGGGACGCCATCGTACTGGAAGTTGTCGATGCTGAAGCCGCGGGCGAAGTAGACATTTCGCTCGCTGTCGAAGGTGACGATGCTGATGCCCGGGGTGTGGGCCATCACCTGGTCGATGGAGTTCAGGGCGAAGTCGTCCATGTGCTGGCGGGTCACCACGCTGATCGACTGCGGCGTCTCGCGTGGCGTCAGCACCAGGCGGGTGGCCGTGGCGATGGTGCCCGGCGTGTAGGAGCCGCTGTCCTCGGTGATGGTGCCGAGCTGGTTGCTGACGATGCTGGTGGCGCCCAGCTCCAGCGCGCCGCTGCCGTCACCGGCAGGGATCAGCTGGTAGCGGCCATCGCTGGTCCGCACGGCCTGCAGGCCGCTGCCGGAGAGCAGCAGGCCGAGGCCTTCCTCGACGCCGTAGTGGCCGTCGAGCCCGGCGCTGGACTGGCCGCGGGTCAGCGCCGGGTCGAACGACAGCACCACGCCGGCCTCGCTGGCGAAGCGGGTCAGCACCTGGCCCAGGTCGCCCTGGGCGAGGTGGTATTCGCGGGCGTCGGCATCCTGGGCCTGGACGGCCAGCGGGGCGCTCAGCAGGAGCGCGGAGCAGAGCAGCGCGTGGCTCAGCCCGACGCGCAGCGGGTGTAGGGGAAAGGGGATGCTCATGGTCGTGTTCTCTGTTTGGTTGGCGGGTGGGCATGGGGCCCACCTCCCCAAGTCGTACGAGAACGCGAAGAAGTATCATTCGAGATGATTTTTCATGTTTCCACCGGCACCACGCTGACCCAGTAGCGGGTGCGCCGCTCGATCCGCACCGGCAGGCTGTCGGCCAGGGCACGCAGGGCCTGGTCGGTGTCGTCGAGGGCGAAGGTGCCGCTGATGCGCAGGTCGGCGATCGAGGGATCGCAGCGCAGCAGGCCGGGGCGATGGCGCGACAGTTCGGCCAGGAAGCGGTCCAGGCGCTGGTCGTTGGCCACCAGCAGGCCCTTGCTCCAGGCGTCGTGGCCGGCTGCCAACGGCTCGACCCGGCCCGCGCCGCGGGCGTCGAAGCGGCACTGCTGTCCGGCTTCGAGCAGCACGGGCGAGCCCTGCTCGGGGATCCGCACCCGGCTGTGGAACACCGCCACCGTCACGCCGTCGTCGGCCAGCCTCACCGAGAAACGGGTGCCCAGCGCCTGCACCGGCCCGGCGGGGGGCTGTACCGCGAGCGGGCGGCCCAGCGGGTCGGGGTGGGTGGTCAGCAGCAGCTCTCCCCGGCGCAGCACCAGCAGACGTTGTTGAGGGCTGTAGCGGATGTCCACCGCGCTGTCGCTGTTGAGCTGCAGGCGCGAGCCGTCGGCGAGCAGCGTGTCCGTGCGCTCGCCGATGCCGCTGCGCCGGTCCGCCAGCCAGGCCCGCTCGTGGACCGCGCGGCTGCCGACCCAGCCCAGGGCGCCGGTGCCGGCGAGCAGAGCGAGGGTCTTGAGCACGGCGCGGCGATTGCGGTCGGCCAGGCCGAGGGCGTGGCGGGCCAACGGCCCCGGCATGTCGCGCAGGCGCGATTGCAGGCGTTCGGCCTGCTGCCAGGCCCAGCGGTGGAGCGGCTCCGCGTCCAGCCAGGCCTGCCAGGCCAGCTGGTCCTCGGGCGTGACGTCCTCGCAGGCCAGGCGGCTGTACCACTGGGCCGCCTGTTCCAGGGCCATGAGCTGGCGAGGGTCGAGGGACGGCACGTCAGGCGTCCAGCTGCAGGTGGTAGAGCATGCAGTGCTGCACGGCCCTGGCCATGTAGCGATTGACGGTGATCAGCGAGACGCCGAGGCGCTCGGCGATGTGCTTGTAGGTCATGCCCTCCAGCTGCGACAGCAGGAAAGCCTGGCGCACCCTGGGGCCGAGTCCGGCGAGCATGGCGTCCAGCTCGCACAGCGTTTCCAGCAGGATGGCCCGGGTCTCCTCGGAGATGTCCTGCGCTTCGGGGCGCTCCGCCAGCGCCTGCAGCCAGGCCTTCTCCAGGCGCACGCGGCGGAAGTGGTCGATCATCAGGCGCCGGGCGATGGTCGCCAGGTAGCCCTTGGGCTCGCGCACCTCGCTCAGCCTGCTGGAGGCGTCCTCGGCGCTGAGCACCCGCACGAACACGTCCTGCACCAGGTCGGCGGCCAGGTGGCGGCAGTCCACCCTGGGTTGCAGCCAGCCTCGCAGCCAGCGGTGGTGGTCCTGGTAGAGGCGGCCGACCTGGGCCTGGAGGGCGGGAGTGGGCGAGGTCATGGGGCTCGGTTCAAATGAGAATTTTTATCATTCTAGGGGCGGCGCGAGGGCGGGGACAAGTCCGGCTGCGGCGCGTCGCGACGCATTCGCGCTAGAATCCGGCCGAATTTCAGCAAGGCGTTCCCATCATGCGCATCGGTCACGGCTACGACGTCCATCGTTTCGGCGAAGGCGATTTCATCACCCTCGGCGGAGTGCGCATCCCGCACCGGTTCGGGCTGGTCGCCCACTCCGACGGCGACGTGCTGCTGCACGCGCTGTCCGACGCGCTGCTCGGCGCGGTGGCCCTGGGCGACATCGGCAAGCACTTCCCGGACACCGATCCGACCTTCAAGGGCGCCGACAGCCGCGCGCTGCTGCGCCACGTGGTCGGGCTGATCCGGGCCAAGGGCTACGCGGTCGGCAACGTCGATGCCACGATCATCGCCCAGGCGCCGAAGATGGCGCCGCACATCGAGACCATGCGCGCGCGCATCGCCGAGGACCTGCAGGTGGAACTGGACGCGGTCAACGTCAAGGCCACCACCACCGAGAAGCTCGGTTTCACCGGGCGCGAGGAGGGCATCGCGGTTCACGCCGTGGCGCTGCTGATCAAGGCATGACCGAACTGCAACTGCTGGGCCCGCGCGCCCATGGCGAGGCCTGTGGCCGCGCCGTGCTCAAGGCCACCGCCGAGGACTTCCAGGTCGACGAGGTGCTGGACATCCCGCTGGCCGGCGAGGGCGAGCACCTCTGGCTGTGGGTGGAGAAGCGCGGCCTCAATACCGAGGAGGCGGCGCGGCGCTTGGCGCGGGCGGCCGGCGTGTCGCAGCGCAATATCAGCTACGCGGGCCTGAAGGATCGCCAGGCGCTGACCCGCCAGTGGTTCAGCCTGCACCTGCCGGGCAAGGCCGATCCCGATTTGAGCGCTGCCGAGGGCGAGACCCTGGCCATCCTCAAGCAGGTGCGGCACAAGCGCAAACTGCAGCGTGGCGCCCATGCGGCGAACGGCTTCACCCTGCGCCTGACCGACCTGCGGGCCGACCGCGACGCGCTGGAGCAGCGCCTGCAGCGCATCCGCGAGCAGGGCGTGCCCAACTACTATGGCCTGCAGCGCTTCGGCTGGCAGGGCGGCAACGTGGCCGATGCCCGCGCCTTCGCCGAGCGTGGCGAGTTGCCGGAACAGCGCAACCTGCGCTCGCGGCTGCTCTCGGCGGCGCGCAGCTTCCTGTTCAACCGCGCACTGGCGGCGCGGGTGGAAGAGGGCAGCTGGAACCAGGCCCGGGTCGGCGACCTGCTGGCCTTCACCGACAGCCGCAGCTTCTTCATTGCCGGCGAAAGCGAGTGCGACGATCCGCGCCTGGCGATCCTCGACCTGCACCCGACCGGCCCGCTGTGGGGCGAAGGCCCGTCGCCGGCCGGCGGCGCCGCGCAGGCGCTGGAGCAGGGCATCGCTGAGGCCGAGCCGGCGCTGGCCGCCTGGCTGGCGAAGGCGGGCATGGCGCACGAACGGCGAATCCTGCGCCTCCCCATCGCCGACCTGACGTGGCATTATCCCGAGCCTGAGATAGTGCAACTGCAATTCGTCCTGCCGGCCGGTTGCTTCGCCACCGTCGTGGTGCGCGAACTGGTCGATCTGCTGCCGGCAGGGCAGACGGACTCTCCATGCGAATTCTGATTTCCAACGACGATGGGGTAATGGCTCCCGGCATCGCCGCGCTGCATGGCGCGCTGCAGGACTATGCCGAATGCACCATCGTCGCCCCCACCGAAGACAAGAGCGGCGCCAGCAGCTCGCTGACCCTGGACCGCCCGCTGCATCCGGCGACCATGCCCAACGGCTACATCGGCCTCAACGGCACGCCCACCGATTGCGTGCACCTGGGCCTCAACGGCCTGCTGGAGCAGGTGCCGGACATGGTCGTGTCGGGCATCAACCTGGGCGCCAACCTGGGCGACGACGTGCTCTATTCCGGCACCGTGGCGGCCGCCCTCGAAGGGCGTTTCCTGGCCCGGCCGGCCTTCGCCTTCTCGCTGGTCTCGCGGCGCACCGACAACCTGGCGACCGCCGCCTACTTCGCGCGCAAGCTGGTGGAGGCGCACGAGCAGCTCGACCTGCCGCCGCGCACCGTGCTCAACGTCAACGTGCCCAACCTGCCGCTGGACCGCATCCGCGGCATCCAGCTGACCCGCCTGGGCCACCGCGCTCGCGCCGCCGCGCCGGTGAAGATGGTCAACCCGCGGGGCAAGGAAGGCTACTGGATCTCCGTGTCCGGCGACGCCGAGGACGGCGGCCCGGGCACCGACTTCCACGCCGTGCTGCAGGGCTACGTGTCGATCACGCCGCTGCAGCTCGACCGCACCCTGCACGAAGCCGTCGACGGTCTCGGCGGCTGGCTGGAGGGCCTGGTCTGATGCGCGGCCAGGATCATCTGCAGCGCCAGGGCGTCGGCATGACCTCGCAGCGCACCCGCGAGCGTCTGATCGAGCGGCTGTACGAGGAAGGCCTGTCCAACCCGCGCGTGCTGGAAGTCATCCGCCGCACGCCGCGCCACCTGTTCGTCGACGAGGCCCTGGCCCATCGTGCCTACGAGGACACGGCGCTGCCCATCGGCCACAACCAGACCATCTCCCAGCCCTATATCGTCGGCCGCATGACCGAGCTGCTGCTGGCCGGCGGCCCGCTGGACAAGGTGCTGGAGATCGGCACCGGCTCCGGCTACCAGACCGCCGTGCTGGCGCAACTGGTGGAGCGGGTGTTCTCGGTGGAGCGCATCCAGTCGCTGCAGGACCGGGCCAAGGAGCGTCTGGTCGAACTCAAGCTGCGCAACGTGGTGTTCCGCTGGGGCGACGGCTGGGAGGGCTGGAACGCCCTGGGGCCGTACAACGGCATCATGGTCACCGCGGCCGCCGCGGAAGTGCCGCAGGCGCTGCTGGATCAGCTGGCCATCGGCGGGCGCCTGGTCATCCCGGTCGGTGCCGGGGAGACCCAGGAGCTGGTGCTGATCGTGCGCGAGGAGGACGGCTACAGTCGCCACGTGCTCGACCTGGTGCGTTTCGTGCCGCTGCTCAACGGCCCGCTGGCCTGAGCGGCGGGGCGTTCCTGCATCACAGTGCGCGCGCCGGACGCTGGCGATGCCGGATAAATCCGGCACAATGCACCACATTCATTTCAGGAATCACCGGCAAAGGGAGCAGGGGTTGAGTCTCACGAGCGGACAGCGGCGCAAGCGCCCGGCGAGGTATGGCCTCGGGGCGGTGGTCTTCGCGGTGATACTGTCGGGCTGTGGCAGCTCGCCTTCCACACCCGTGCAGGTGGTGGATCGCACCCATGGCGGCCAGGCGCGGCCGCAGGCGACCGCTGGCCAGTACATCGTGCAGCCGGGCGACACCCTCTATTCGATCGCTTTCCGCTTCGGCTGGGACTGGAAAGCCCTGGCGGCGCGCAATGGCATCGCCGCCCCCTACACCATCCGCCCGGGCCAGAGCATCCGCTTCGACCAGCAGGGCAGTGCGCCGGTGGCGGCACAGCCGAGCAAGCCGCCGGTGGTGAGCACGCCGTCCACCCCACCCAGGACTTCCACCCCGCAACCACCGGTGCAGACCCCGCCGCCGGTGGCGACACCAACCCCTTCCCAGCCACCGGTGAGCCAGCCTCCACCCACGGCCAGCACCACGCCGGCCACCCCCGGCAAGGTGCAGACGGTGCCCCGTTCCGCGACCGGCTGGGCATGGCCCGCCAGCGGCGTGCTGATCGGCAAGTTCTCCTCAAACGGGAGTTTGAATAAAGGCATTGATATCGCTGGTGAATTGGGCCAGCCTGTTTTGGCTGCGGCTGATGGTGCCGTCGTGTACGCCGGAAGTGGTTTACGGGGCTACGGCGAACTGGTGATCATCAAGCACAGCGATGCCTACGTAAGCGCCTACGGACATAACCGCAGGCTGCTGGTGCGGGAGGGACAGCAGGTCAAAGTCGGACAGCATATCGCCGAAATGGGATCCACGGGCACCGACCGGGTGAAGCTCCATTTTGAGATTCGCCGCCAGGGCAAACCGGTGGACCCCCTGCAATATCTGCCTCGCCGTTGACTCTGCAGACCAACCTGTTCCATGCGTGGGAGGAGCGGGCTTTGGTGTTGCCAGGGAGTCTTCCAGCTACTCATCAGGTGCGCGGTTATCGGCGGCAGGTCGGCCAGGAGGCTGACTTGGGGGGCCGGTTCTCTCTGATGTGAAACTGGGTCAGGCGCCGCCAGAGCTTGTTGTCGAACTCAGCACAGGACAACAACAATGGCACTCAGTAAAGAAGCGCCGGAGTTTGACGTCGACGATGAGGTTCTCCTGATGGAGCCCGGCATCGTCCTGGACGAAATGACAGAGGAAGCCGAGCTGTCCCTCGCCAGCGCCAAATCCAAGAACTCGAGCACGACTCTCAAGCAGCACAAGTACATCGACTACACCCGGGCGCTCGACGCGACCCAGCTGTACCTCAACGAAATCGGTTTCTCCCCCCTGCTGACTCCTCAGGAAGAAGTGCACTTCGCGCGCCTGGCGCAGAAGGGCGATCCTGCGGGTCGCAAACGCATGATCGAAAGCAACCTGCGCCTGGTGGTGAAGATCTCCCGGCGCTACGTCAATCGCGGCCTGTCGCTGCTGGATCTGATCGAGGAAGGCAACCTCGGCCTGATCCGCGCCGTGGAGAAGTTCGACCCCGAGCGTGGTTTCCGTTTCTCCACCTATGCGACCTGGTGGATCCGGCAGACCATCGAGCGGGCGATCATGAACCAGACCCGCACGATACGTCTGCCGATCCACGTGGTGAAGGAGCTGAACGTCTACCTGCGCGCGGCCCGCGAGCTGACCCAGAAGCTGGATCACGAGCCTTCCGCGGAAGAGATCGCCAACCTGCTCGAAAAGCCAGTGGACGAGGTCAAGCGCATGCTCGGCCTGAACGAGCGGGTCACCTCCGTGGACGTGTCCCTCGGCCCGGACTCCGACAAGACCCTGCTCGACACCCTGACCGACGACCGGCCCAGCGACCCCTGCGAACTGCTGCAGGACGATGATCTCTCCGAGAGCATCGACCAGTGGCTGTCCGAGCTGACCGACAAGCAGCGCGAGGTGGTGGTGCGCCGCTTCGGCCTGCGCGGCCACGAGAGCTGTACGCTGGAGGAAGTCGGCCAGGAGATCGGCCTGACCCGCGAGCGGGTGCGGCAAATTCAGGTCGAGGCCCTAAAGCGTCTGCGGGAGATTCTCGAGAAGAACGGCCTTTCCAGCGATGCCTTGTTCCAGTAGTCCGAACGCTTTCTGATGTACCCCGAGCCCGGCCAAGCGCCGGGCTTTTTCATGGCTATGTCCCCGTTGCGTGTTGCAGACTCTACAGCTGGCGTGCGGAAACGGCCTGCCTGCCATATCAATAGGAGCTCGTAGGATGGGTTAGGCCAGCAAGCGGCTGACCCACCCTATGCGATGCGTGGTCAAGCCCCTTATCCGAGCGCTGCAGCTGCCTGCTCCTGGATTCCCGCCTGCGCGGGAATGACGGTTCCGGAAGAAATTCCCCCTACCTCGTCATCCCCGCGCAGGCGGGGACCCAGAATGAGCCCGAGCGCTACAACACGTAATGGGTACACAGCCTTTTTCATGGTCGCATGGCCATACAGGTAGGGTGCGCCGTGCGCACCATCGAGCCCTCCCGGTGCGCACGGCGCACCCTACGAGCACGGACATATCCGAGGGGCGTGTAGGTAATTGCTTACACGGGCTGTAAGCGATTGCAGTCTGAATGCGCTGGTTGAGAGCCATTCTTATCTGATGATTTTTAGTAAGTGATTGAAATTATTTGATTTTTATAAATAGGCATCGAGTGCGAGAGGAGGTTTTCCCCTACCCGATGGCCTTGTCGGGCACTGAGGAAACGCTACTATGAGGTCGTGCCTAGGGATGAGGCACGGGGGCCAGGACGGCGACCAGGGAACCACTGCGGGACGCAGTTCATCAGGATGATGAAAGGATTCTCAGGGAGTAGGGAAGAAAGAGTGGGCGGCTAACACCGCCCCTTTTTTTGCCTGCGATTTGCCCATGACGAAAAAGGCCGCTCCAGCGAGGAGCGGCCTTTTTCGTTTTTGCCGGGCCGAGACGGGCCGGCTGGGCGATTACACCAGGGGATCGCCCACATGCAGGATCTTCATGGTGTTGGTCCCGCCGGTGCCGTGGTAGCTGTCACCCTTGGTCAGGATCACCCAGTCGCCGGGCTCGACCACGCCACGCTTGAGCAGTTCGTCCACCGCCGCCTGGCTGACTTTGCTGGCCGGCAGGGCGGCGGGGTCGAACGGCACCGTGTAGACGCCGCGGAACAGCGCCACGCGCGCCTGGGCCTCACGATGTGGGGTGAAGGCGAAGATCGGGATCGAAGAGCGGATGCGCGACATGATCAGCGGGCTGTAGCCACTCTCGGTCAGGCTGATGATGGCCTTGACCCCGGGGAAGTGGTTGGCGGTGTACATGGTGGCCAGGGCCACGCTCTCGTCGCAGCGCTCGAAGGTGCGACCGATGCGGTGGCTGGAGCGCTGGCTGGTCGGGTGCTTCTCGGCGCCCAGGCAGACCCGGGCCATGGCCTCGACCGCCTCCACCGGATATTCGCCGGCGGCGCTCTCGGCGGAGAGCATCACCGCGTCGGTGTAGTCGAGCGCGGCGTTGGCCACGTCGGACACTTCCGCGCGGGTCGGCATCGGGCTGTGGATCATCGACTCCATCATCTGGGTCGCGGTGATCACCGCTTTGTTGTAGCGGCGGGCGTGGGCGATGATCTTCTTCTGGATGCCGACCAGTTCGGCATCGCCGATTTCCACGGCGAGGTCGCCGCGGGCCACCATCACCGCGTCGCTGGCGCGGATCAGGCCGTCCAGCGTGGCATCGTCCGCCACGGCCTCGGCACGCTCGATCTTGGCCACCAGCCAGGCATTGCCGCCGGCCTCGGTGAGCAGGTTGCGGGCGTAGTCCATGTCGGCGGCGTCGCGCGGGAAGGATACGGCCACGTAGTCCAGTTCCAGTTCGGCGGCCAGCTTGATGTCGACCTTGTCCTTCTCGGTCAGGGCCGGGGCGGTAAGGCCGCCACCGCGACGGTTGATGCCCTTGTTGTCCGACAGCGGGCCGCCGATCTCGACGCGGCAGTGCAGCTCCTCGGCACCTTTCAGCTCCACGCGCATGACCACCCGGCCGTCGTCCAGCAGCAGCTCGTCGCCGACGTCGCAATCCTGGATCAGCGCCGGGTAGTCGATGCCGACCACTTCCTGATTGCCTTCGGTGCGCGAGTGGGTGGACGACAGACGGAACAGGTCGCCTTCCTTGAGCTCGATGCGCTTGTCGGCGAACTTGGCGATGCGGATCTTCGGCCCCTGCAGGTCGCCGAGCAGCGCCACGTGGCGGCCGTGTCTGGCGGCCAGCTCGCGCACCAGGGTGGCACGGGCCCTGTGGTCGTCGGCCGTGCCGTGGGAAAAGTTCAGGCGGGCGACGTCGATGCCGGCGACTATCAGTTGCTCCAGCACCTCCGGGGAGCTGCTGGCCGGGCCGAGGGTGGCGACGATTTTGGTGCGGCGCAGGGTCATGCGGTAACTCCAGTTGGCATAGCGTGCGGGGAGGCTACTACGGCCAGTCACTGTAGTCATTGTTCGCCTGTACTACCTGACTCTGCAGAAAAAGCGTCGGTGGCCGATACGCTTCTCACTGGAGGATTTTCATCATGCGAACCCTTGTTCTGATTCTGGCCCTGATCGCCCTGGCCGGCTGTACCCGAATCTCCCTGGACCGCCACATGGACCAGGCCTACCGGCACTACAACGAAGGCGACTGCGAGCAGGCGCTGCTCGACCTGAGCCGGGCCGAGCGCACCAGCTGCTCGCGGCGCTACCTGCAGCCGGAAATCTCCCTGCTGCGTGGCCAGTGCCTGGAACGGCAGAGCCTGTTCGTCGACGCGGCGCAGACCTACGAATTCATCGTCAGACGCTACCCCACCAGCGAATACGCCTATCGCGCGCATGCCAGGCTGGAGACATTGCGACAGCTCGGGCATCATCAGGCACCCGCGCCGGCCAAGGCGTCGCCCGCGTCGCTGTGACGCCGGCGTCGCGCCAGAGGGAAGGGCCGCGCCACGCTCGTCGCAGGAGGGAGCCTATGCGTCACCTGATTCTCATCGCCCTGCTTCTGCCCGGTCTCGCCGGCGCGGAAATCTACCGCTGGACCGACGCCCAGGGCCGCGTGCATTTCGGCGAGAGGCCAGGCGGCGAGGGCGCGCAGCAGGTGGAGGTGAAGCCCCAGGTGGTGGAGCGCGACGAGGCCACGCGCGAGCGCGAGGAGCGCTCCAGGAAATATTTCGACGCCCGCCGCGAGGAGAAGTCGGTAGCCGATGGCCGGGTCGCCGAGGCGCGCGCCGAGCGCCGCCAGGAGTGCGCCGAGCTGCGCAGCCGCCTGGAAAGAATCCAGCGCGACCAGCGCTATTTCTCCACGGCCCCGGACGGCACCCGGACCTACGCCAGCGCCGAGCAGATCGACGAGGCGCGCAGCCGTTTGTCGTCTCGCATCGCCGAGCGGTGCGACTGAGTCTGGTAGAGCGGCGGCTCAGCGGCCATACTCGGGGTCCTTCCATAGCGATTGGCCATCATGCACACCCAGCGCCGCATCGAACGCCACCAGCTGCCGTACTACCTCAAGGTGTTCAACCGCATCACCGACAAACCCATGGGCTATATCGGCAACGTCTCGCTGGACGGTCTCATGCTGATCAGCCAGTACCCCATGCTGGTCAACGCCCGCTTCGACATGCGCCTCAAGATTCCCGGCCGCGACGGACGCATCCATAACGTCGACTTCGCCGCCAACTGCCACTGGAGCCGCGAGGACATTACCCCCGGCACCTACGACTCGGGCTTCTCCCTGGCCGCGCCACCGCTCGAATACGTCGAGATGGTTGCCGCGCTGCGCAGCTACTTCAGCTTTCGCCCGCTGGCCGCGTCGGCCTGACTGACGTCGATCAGGCAATCGTCGGCAGGACGATCTCGTCGCTGCGGCGGATGCCCGCCGTCATCTCCCGGCACAGGTCGAGGAATTCGCGCATGGCGGCGGTCTGGTATTTCTGTCGGTGCCAGATGAAGTAGAACTGGCGGGTGAGGTCCAGCGCCGGCGTATCGACCGGTACCAGGCTGCCGCGGCGGAAGGCGTCGCGCAGCGCCAGGCGTGAGATGCAGCCGATGCCCAGTCCCGACTCCACGGCGCGCTTGATCGCCTCGGTATGTTCCAGCTCCAGGCGGATGTTGAGCTGCGCCGGGTGGTGGCGCATCGCCTGGTCGAAGGTCAGACGCGTGCCCGACCCCTGTTCGCGCAGAATCCAGGCTTCGCGGCTCAGCTCCTCCAGGGTCGCCGTGCCGCGCTCGGCCAGTGGGTGACGGGGGGCGCAGAAGACCACCAGTTCGTCCTCCACCCAGGGTTGCACCTCGATGTCCGGGTGCTGGCAGTCCCCCTCGATCAGGCCCAGGTCCAGCTCGTAGTGGGCGACCTGCTGCACCACGTTGGCGGTGTTCTGCACGTGCAGCTTGAGGCGGCATTCCGGGTGGCGTTGCATGAAGTTGCCGATCAGCAGGGTGGCCAGGTAGTTGCCGACGGTGAGGGTGGCGCCCACTTCGAGCAGGCCATAGCCGGTCTTGCCGCTGAGCAGGAGTTCCATTTCCCGGGCCTGGTCGAGCAGGGCGACGGCCTGGGGCAGCAGCTGGCGGCCCAGGGCATTGAGCGAGAGGCGCTTGCCGGCGCGGTCGAACAGCTGGCAGTCGGATTGCCGCTCCAGTTCGCTGAGCGAGGTGCTTGCCGCCGACTGGGACAAGGCCAGGGATTCGGCCGCGCGCGACACGCTTTCCTGCTTGGCCACGGCGACGAAGACTTCCAGCTGTCTGAGAGTGAATCGCATATCTATATAACCAATAATCGTTATCTTGATAATTCGCTTAACAGATATTGTGACTGCCTCTAGAATGGCGCGCAACGCTGCCGGCCCCGGCAGAGGATTGCCCGCGAAACTCGCCAACCATTGACCTGACTCAACAGGTCGGATGCGCTATCCGGCAATCTGACTACCGAGACTTTTGAGGACCTACCGCATGAGCAACATGAACTCGGAACGCGTACTCAGTGTGCATCACTGGAACGACACCCTGTTCAGCTTCAAGTGCACCCGCGACCCGGGCCTGCGCTTCGAGAACGGCCAGTTCGTGATGATCGGCCTGATGCAGCCCAACGGCCGCCCGCTGATGCGCGCCTACTCCATCGCCAGCCCGAACTGGGAAGAGAACCTGGAGTTCTTCAGCATCAAGGTGCCGGACGGCCCGCTGACCTCGCAGCTGCAGCACCTGAAGGAAGGTGACGAGATCATCATCAGCAAGAAGCCCACCGGCACGCTGGTGCTCGATGACCTCAACCCCGGCAAGCACCTGTACCTGCTCAGCACCGGCACTGGCCTGGCGCCGTTCATGAGCGTGATCCAGGACCCGGAAACCTACGAGCGCTTCGAGAAGGTGATCCTGGTTCACGGCGTGCGTTACGTGAACGAAGTCGCTTACCGCGAGTTCATCACCGAGCATCTGCCGAACAACGAGTTCTTCGGCGACGCGCTGAAGAACAAGCTGATCTATTACCCGACCGTGACCCGCGAGCCGTTCGAGAACCAGGGCCGCCTGACCGACCTGATGCGCAGCGGCAAGCTGTTCGCCGACATCGGCCTGCCGCCGATCAACCCGCAGGACGACCGCGCCATGATCTGCGGCAGCCCGAGCATGCTCGACGAGACCAGCGAAGTGCTCGACAGCTTCGGCCTGAAGATCTCCCCGCGCATGCGCGAGCCGGGCGACTACCTGATCGAGCGCGCCTTCGTCGAGAAGTAAGCGCCAGTCGCCGCACAGACAAACCCGCCTTCCGGCGGGTTTGTCGTTTCAGAGCCTGTTCACGATCCGATGTGTGGGAGCGGCTTCAGCCGCGAAGCTTTTCTGTGCCATCTCGGTTCGCGGCTAAAGCCGCTCCTACCTGCTGCTCTCGCGAGAGCATGAACAGTCTCTCAGTGCTCGCAGTGGCCTCAACCCGGCACCACTTCCAGCACGCGGATGCGGCCCGGTTCCGGGTAGTGCCAGCGCACCTGAACGTCCCAAAGCAGCACGCCGTAGCGCCGCTCCGGTTCCGGTACCTGATAGGCGGGGCGCGGGTCCTGGGCCAGGCACTGCTCGATCAGCTCCACCAGTGGCTCGCCCAGACGCAGGGCGTGGTCGCCGGCCTGGCGCAGCGCCATGTCGTCCCACTCCAGCACTACCCGGGGCGGCTGGGCGTCGGCCATGCGGTTGACGGCCTCGGGCACCTGGTCGGCGTAGGGCACGTAGGGCTTGATGTCCAGCACCGGCGTGCCGTCCAGCAGGTCGATGCCGGACAGCCACAGGCGGCCGGGTTCCACTTTCTCCAGCTTCACCACGGACTGGCCGATGCCGTTGGGCCGGTGGGTGGCGCGGGTGGCGAACACGCCCATCGAGGCGTTGCCGCCCAGCCGTGGCGGGCGCACCTTCAGCCGTGGTTTTTCCTCCAGCGCCTGGTGGAAGAGGAACAGCAGCCACACGTGGCTGACCTGCTCCAGGCCTTCGACGGCCTCGGCGCGGTCGAACGGCGGCACCAGCTCCAGCACGCCACGGGCGGCCGGAGCCAGCTGGGGCTGGCGCGGAATGGCGAACTTCTCCTTGAAGCAGGAGCGCAGGAAGCCGATGGGCGTGATGGTGTGCTGCATGATGTTCCGCGACGATCAGTTGCCGCGCCTGCTCTCGATCTTGACCAGGCGATTGCCCTGCAGGCGCAGGAAGTAGTACATGCCGTTCTTCGGCCCGTAGATCCATTCCTCCAGTGCCACTTCGCTGACGAAGCCGTATTCGTCGACCACCTCGCGGTAGCCGAGGAAGTCGCGGCTGACCGGCTCGCCGCACTTGGCCTGCACCTGGCTGGAGGTCTCGTCCAGGCTGATCAGCTTGCTGCCGCAGCGCAGCGTGGAGCCGGCTTCGGCCTGGGCGGCCAGAAGCAGGCAGAGTAGCGGCAGATACCTGTAGAACATGTCGGTTGTTACCTGAGAGTGAGTCAGTCGGCGCGCTTGGTTTCGATGCGCACCAGGCGGTTGCCCTGGAAGGTGAGGATGCTGAGCATGCCGTTGTTGGGGCCGTAGACCCATTCCTCGATCACCAGTTCGCGATCACCGTAGACGCCTCCGGTGTAGCCCACCAGATCGCGGTGGGCGGGCGTGCCGCACTTGCGCTCGACCTCGAAGGCGCGGTCGCCTTCGTTGACCAGCTTGCTGCCGCAGCGCAGCGTGCCCGCTTGCGCGAGGCCGCAGGCCAGGGTCAGGGCGGCGAGCCAGAGATACCTTTTCATCACATGCTTCCCAGGTGCAGGGTCGTGGACACGCGGTCGCCGCTGTCTTCCTTGTTCAGGCTGACATCGAGCAGATAGATGCGCTGGTCCTCCAGGCCGCCGCGTTCCACGAGATAGTCCTTGATGCTGGCCGCCCGCGCCTGGCCCAGCCGGCGCAGCAGCAGCTCGCTGCCGGCCCAGGATTGCAGCACGGCGTCGCGCATTTTCTTCGTACGCTCCTCGTCCGGCAACTCGCGCCACTCCGCCGGGGGCTGCTGTTTCAGGCGGGCGCGGTAGATGCCCTCCAGCAGCGCGGGTTTGTCGTCCTCGTCGACCACCAGCAGGGCGGGTTCGGCGGGCACCGTGTCGCCGCCGCGTTGCAGGATCTTGTACTGGGTGTTCTGGTATTCCAGCTCCAGGCGCTTCTCCGCCAGCAGCGGACCGTCGCCGGCCTGGGCGCTCACGCCCTCGACCTCCAGGCGCAGCACCGGGCGCTCCTTGAGCGCCGCGGCCAGGGTATCCAGGGACTTCTGCGCCGCCTCGTCCAGCTCGCTGCTGCCGGCGGCGAACTGGACCTGGCTGAGGTCGGTGTCGCTGCCGCCGACCAGGCCGGCGATGAACTTGAAGGGCGCCTGGGCGGCACGCAGTACCAGGTTGCGCAGGGTCTGCCAGACGATGGGCATGACGCTGAACTGCGGGTCGTTGAGGTTGCCCTGCACCGGCAGCTGGATGTCGATGTTGCCCTTGGTGTCCTTGAGCAGGGCCACCGCCAGGCGCACCGGCAGGTCTACGGCATCCTTGCTGTCGACCTTCTCGCCCAGCTGCAGGTCTTCCAGCAGCAGCTTGTTCTCGGCGTTGAGCTGGCCTTTCTCGATCCGGTAGTGCAGGTCGAGGTTCAGGCGACCCTTGCGGATGCGGTAGCCGGCGAACTTGCCGGAGTAGGGGGTGAGGGTGGTCAGCTCGACGTTCTTGAAGCTGGTGGCGATGTCCAGGCTGTTCATCGGATCGAACGGCGTCAGCTTGCCCTGGATACTCACCGGCGCGTACTTGTCGACCTTGCCCTTGACGTCGACGCTCGCCGCCTGCGGGCTCTGGTTGTCCAGGGTGCCGATGCGGCCGTCGAGCTGCTGGATGGCGGTGGCGAAGTTCGGCATCAGGCTGAAGTCGGCGAAGTTGGCCGAGCCGTTGCGGATGTCGATCCCGCCGATGCGGATCGGCAGCGGCTTGCCGGCCTCGGCGGGCTTGGCTTCGGGCTGGGCGGGCTGGGCGATGATCAGGTCGTTGACGTTGGTGGTCAGGTCCTCGTTGATGACGAAGCGGGCGTAGGGCTGCTGCAGGTCGACCTTGCCGATCACCAGGCCTTCGCCGTGCCGGTAGTCCAGGCCCTCGACCACCAGTTGCTGCCACTTGAGGAAATCGCGGTTTTTCAGGGTGTCCAGGGTGTGCAGCTGGTTGACCTCGGCCCGTCCGCTGACGCCGAAGGCCAGCGGTTCGACGCTTTTCAGCTCCACCGCCAGGTCGCTGCCGAGCGAGCCGCTGCGCAGCTCCAGGCGCACGAAGGGGTCGATATAGGCCTGGGCCAGGCGCAGGTCGATGTCGCGGGTGACCACCTGCAGCCTGGCCGTGGTCGGCTGCAGCTGGACCTGGCCCTCGGCCCCGATCCGGCCGCGCTTGTTCACCCCGGTGTCCAGCTTGAGGGCGAAGGGCGAGGTGCCCAGGCTGTCGAAGTCCTGGATGTCCAGGTTGAGCGGGGCCAGGTCGAGTTTGACCTCGTTGGCGCCGGCGGCGCGGTCGGCCAGGTGGACCTGGTAGTCGCGCAGCTGCACGTCGCGCAGCAGCACCTGCCAGGGCTTGGCCGGTTCGTCCGGTACCTGGGCAGTGGCCTGCGGCTCGGCTGCGGCTGCGGCTGCGGGTTCGGTGGCCGCCTCGCTGTCCGTGGCAGGCGGGGTGGCGGGCGCCTGGTCGGCGGAGGCCTCGCCGGCGAACAGCTTCTGCCAGTCCAGCTGGCCGTCCGCCTCGCGGGCGGCCCAGGTTTCCAGCTTCTGGCTGCGCACCTTGCCGACCGTCACCTGCTGTTTGGCCAGGTCCAGGCTGGCCTCGCTGACGTCCAGGCGTTCCAGGCGGGCCAGGGGCTTGCCGCTGGGGTCGTTGATGGCGAAGGGCGCGACGCTGATGGCGACATTCTGCAACTGCAGCTCAGTGCCCTTGGCCAGGTTCAGCACGTAGTCGCCGCTCAGGTTCAGGGTGCCCTTCTCCAGGGCCAGGGGCACGGCGTCGCGCACGTAGGGCCAGAAGCCCTTCATGTTGCCGTCGGTGACCTTGAGGCTGCCGCGGGAGGCGATCGGCGTCAGGCTGACCTGGCCCTGCCAGTCGATGCGCCCGCCGTAGGGGCCGGTGGCGACCATCTGCATGTCGGCGTTGTCGTCGGGCAGGGTGCTGAGGTTCTTCAGTTCGAGGTTGAGCGAGTCGTAGACGAACTCCACCGGCTCGCTGGGACGCAGGTCCTCGAAGTGCAGGCCGTTCTCGATCAGCACGATGCGCCCGATGCGCAGGGGGAAGGGATCGCCCGGCTCCTGCTCGGGCTTCGCTTCGCTGGGCGGCAGTTCGAACAGGCGGGTCAGGTTGAGCGTGCCGTCCTTGGCGAACAGCACCTCGGTGTGGGCACGCTCCAGTTCCACCCGGGCCAGGTGCAGCGCGCCGCTCCACAGGCTGTCGAGCTGCAGGTCGGCGTACAGGCGCTGGAAGGCGATCTGCGGCTTGTCGGCCTCGCCGATGTGCAGGCCCCAGAGCTGCAGCTCCAGGCTGAAGGGGTTGAGTTCGACGCGCTGCAGGCGCGCCGGCACGGTGGCCAACTGGTCCAGTTGCTGGTTGGCGACGCGCAGGGCGATCCCCGGGAGGATGAGGAAGCCCAGCAGGCTGTAGAGGCCGAGCGCGATGGCGAGGGCGTAGGCGGCGCGTTTCAATCCTTTGGGCATGGGGCTGCATATCTTCCGGGCCAAGACGCCTGGAGTATGGCATGGGCCGTCGGGCTTTGTGGGCCAGCACTGTGCCCTCTCGGTCGATTCAGAAGCGCAGGACCAGGGTCTTCAGCGGCGGCTGGCCATCGTGCGAGGGGAAGTCGGCGGCCGGTCGGAGCTGCTCCCATTCGCGCACCGGGCGGCCGAGCTTTTCGGCGCAGCGCAGCACCTGGGGGCGCCATTCGTCCATCGGCACCTTCGCCAGGTTGTTGCAGCAGATCAGCACGCCGTCGTCCTCGGTGGCGAGGATCGCCGGCTTGAGCAGGCTCTGGTAGTCGCGCAGCAGGTCGACGGTGCCGAAGGCGCTCTTGGCCCAGGCCGGCGGATCGAGCAGCACCAGATCGAACCGGCGTTGCTCCAGGCGCGGATAGCTCGGCAGCTTGTGTCCGCGGCGTGTGGCCACCGGGAGACCGGCCAGTTGGCGGATGGCCGGGAAGTAGTCGGACTGCACGAAGTCCATCGCCAGCCCCGGATTGAGTGCCAGGTTCTCCCGGCCCACCGCCAGGTTGCCCTCGGCGAAGTCCAGATTGAGGACCTCGCGCGCACCGCCGGCGGCGGCACAGAGGCCGACGCCGCAGGTGTAGGCGAACAGGTTGAGGACGCTTCTGCCGGCGCTGTTGCGCTTCACCCAGCCCCGCGCCTCGCGCAGGTCGAGGAACAGCAGCGGGTCCTGGCCGGGGTGGCGGCCGCGCACCCGGTAGTCGAGGCCCCATTCCCGGCCGATCAGGTCTTCCAGCGCCTCGGGCGTGGCCTGGTACACCGGATCGCGGCGGTCTACCCGCGAGTTGCCGCCGGAGCGGTCGTTGTAGACCAGGCGCAGCTCGCTGCCGAGGCGTTCGTTGATGGTGGTGTGCAGATCGAGCAGCGCATCGCGTTCCAGCGGCTGGTGGAAGCTCTGCACCATCAGCTGCGGGCCGTAACGGTCGGCGGTGAGGCCGGGGGCGCCTTCCTGGCTGCCGTGGAACAGGCGGTAGCAATCGGTCTGCTGCTGGTGCAGCTCGGCCAGCAGTGGCTGGCGGGCGTCGAGGGCGGCGCGCAGCGCCTGAGCGAGGGAGGACATGCGCGGCATCTCGGGGCGGAAGGGGCGCGCAGTCTACCAAGAAAAACGCCGGCTCTCGGCCGGCGCGTTCTGGGTGTTGGTGAGTCGGTAGGGCGGGTGAAACCCGCGAGGGGCACGCGCGGGTTTCACCCGCCCTACGGTCAGGCCCGCTCGATGGCCAGGGCCACGCCCTGGCCGCCGCCGATGCACAGGGTGGCCAGGCCCTTCTTGGCGTCGCGCTTGATCATTTCGTGCAGCAGGGTGACCAGCACGCGGCAGCCGGAGGCGCCGATGGGGTGGCCGAGGGCGATGGCGCCGCCGTTGACGTTGACCTTGGCCGCGTCCCAGCCCAGTTCCTTGCCCACCGACAGGGCCTGGGCGGCGAAGGCCTCGTTGGCCTCGATCAGGTCGAGGTCGGCCAGCTGCCAGCCGGCCTTGTCCAGGCAGCGGCGGGTGGCCGAGACCGGGCCGATGCCCATGATCGCCGGGTCGACCCCGGCGCTGGCGTAGGCGGCGATCTTCGCCAGCACCGGCAGACCCAGCGCCTTGGCCTTGTCTGCACTCATCAGCAGCACGGCGGCGGCGCCGTCGTTGAGGGTGGAGGCGTTGCCGGCGGTGACGCAGCCGTCCTTGCGGAAGGCCGGGCGCAGCTTGGCCAGGCTCTCGGCGGTGGTGCCGGCGCGCGGCTGTTCGTCGGTGTCGAAGACCTTCGGCTCGCCCTTCTTCTGCGGGATGGCGATCGGCGTGATCTCGTCACGGAAGCGGCCCGACTCGATGGCGGCCAGGGCCTTGCGCTGGGATTCGGCGGAGAAGGCGTCCTGTTCCTCGCGGCTGAGGCCGTACTTGTCCACCAGGTTCTCGGCGGTGATACCCATGTGGTAGTCGTTGAAGGCGTCCCACAGGCCGTCGGTGATCATGCTGTCGATCACCTGGGCGTGGCCCATGCGCAGGCCGGTGCGCGCGCCGGGCATGACGTAGGGCGCCAGGCTCATGCTCTCCTGGCCGCCGGCGATGACCACGTCGGCGTCGCCGCAGCGGATCGCCTGGGCGCCCAGGTGCAGGGCCTTGAGGCCGGAGCCGCAGACCTTGTTCAGGGTCAGCGCCGGCACGGCGTGGGGCAGGCCGGCCTGGATCGCGGCCTGGCGGGCGGGGTTCTGGCCGGCGCCGGCGGTCAGCACGTGGCCGAGGATCACTTCGTCGACCTGGGCGCCGTCCAGGCCGGTCTGCTCCAGCAGGCGGCGGATCACCGCGGCGCCCAGCTCGACGGCGGGCACCCCGGCCAGCGAACCCTGGAAGCTGCCGATGGCGGTGCGGGTGGCGGCGACGATGACGACTTCTTGCATGATGGGTTCCTCGGAGTCGGGGCGCGCGGTGGGCGCGACGGGGGCGTTATGTTGGCATAGCCGATTCGCCCCCGGCCAGTGCGCGAACCGACTGGTCAGTCCCGCAGTGGCAGGCCCATGCGCTGGCGGGCCCGGTGTACCGCGCCGCCGCGCACGGCCCAGCGCAGGGTCGGCGCCAGGCCGTTCACGCCCGCGCGGATGGCCCGGCTGCGCACGGGATCGACCCGCTCGCCGAGCAGCTCCTGGGCCCAGCCCGGCAGCAGGTCGACGCCGGCCTGCATCAGCAGCTTGCCCACCGGCACGGCCAGCGCGCTGGGGGCCGGGGCGCCGCGCAGGATGCGCAGAATTTCCCGCGAGCGTTCGTCGCACAGCAGTTGTGGGCGCACGCCCTCGAGGTAGGCGGCGACCTCGGCGCGCGAGCGCGGCACGCCTTCGGCGCCCAGGCGCTCGGCGATCAGCGCCACTTCGGCGTAGTAGCGGTCCTGGTCCGCCTCGCTCAGCGCGGGATTGCGGTAGCGCAGGTGGGCGGAGAGGAAGCTGGAGACCTCGGCCACGTGTACCCAGGTCAGCAGGGCCGGGTCGCTGGCGGCGTAGGGACGGCCGTCCGGCGCGGTGCCGACCACGCGCAGGTGGATGGTGCGCACCTTGTCGATCAGCCATTCGGCGTCGCGCCGGGAGGCGAAGGTGGTGCCGGAGATGAACTGGCCGGTGCGGCGCAGGCGGCCGATCAGGTCGTCGCGGAAGTTCGAGTGGTCCCACACTCCGGCCAGGGCCAGCGGGTGCAGGGCTTGCATCAGCAGCGCGCAGATGCCGCCGACCATCATGCTGGTGAAGTCGCCGTGGACCCGCCAGCACACGGCGCCCGGGCCGAACAGGCCGGGGTCGCCCACGGGCTGGCTGAAGTCGATCTGGCCGAGGGCGATGCCGCTGAGGCCGAGGACCTGGGCTTCGATGCGGCGACGGAGGAATTCCACGAGAGCAGCCTCAAGTTGCAAGCCGCAAGCGGCAAGTAAGAGCGAAAGCCTAACCGAGTCGATCCGGCTCTCATACTGGCTCGCTTGCAGCTTGCAGCTTGCAGCTTGCAGCTTGCAGCTTGCAGCTTGCAGCTTGCAGCTCTAGCGGTTCAGGCGCTGCTCGATCAGGCTGTCGACCACGCTGGGGTCGGCCAGGGTCGAGGTGTCGCCCATGTTTTCCAGTTCGTTGCAGGCGATCTTGCGCAGGATGCGCCGCATGATCTTGCCCGAACGGGTCTTGGGCAGGCCCGGCGCCCACTGGATCAGCTCCGGCTTGGCGAAGCTGCCGATCTCCTTGCCGACCAGCGAGAGCAGTTCCGCCTTCAGTTCCTCGGAGGGTTCCAGCCCCTTCATGGTGGTGACGAAGGCGTAGATGCCCTGGCCCTTCACGTCGTGCGGGTAGCCGACCACTGCGGCCTCGGCCACCGCGTCGTGCAGCACCAGGGCGCTCTCCACCTCGGCGGTGCCGATGCGGTGGCCGGAGACGTTGATCACGTCGTCGACCCGGCCGGTGATCCACCAGTAGCCGTCCTCGTCGCGGCGCGCGCCGTCGCCGGTGAAGTAGTAGCCGGGGTAGGGCTTGAAGTAGGTGTCGATCATCCGCTGGTGGTCGCCGTACACGCTGCGGATCTGGCTCGGCCAGCTGGCCTTGATCGCCAGCACGCCGGCGCCGGGGCCGTCGATCTCCTTGCCCTGTTCGTCGAGCAGCACCGGCTGCACGCCGAAGAAGGGGCGGGTGGCCGAGCCGGGCTTGAGGTCGGTGGCGCCGGGCAGCGGGGTGATCAGGATCGAGCCGGTCTCGGTCTGCCACCAGGTGTCGACGATCGGGCAGCGCCGGTCGCCGACCACGTTGTAGTACCACTCCCAGGCCTCGGGGTTGATCGGCTCGCCCACCGTGCCGAGCAGGCGCAGGCTGGAGCGGTCGGTGGCCTGCACCGGCGCCTCGCCCTCGCGCATCAGCGCGCGCAGGGCGGTCGGCGCGGTGTAGAAGATGTTCACCTGGTGCTTGTCGATCACCTGCCAGAAGCGCGAGGCGTCCGGGTAGTTGGGCACGCCCTCGAACATCAGGGTGGTGGCGCCGTTGGCCAGCGGGCCGTAGACGATGTAGCTGTGGCCGGTGACCCAGCCGACGTCGGCGGTGCACCAGTAGATGTCGCCGTCGTGGTAGTCGAACACGTACTTGTGGGTCATGGCCGCGCCCAGCAGGTAGCCGCCGGTGGTGTGCAGCACGCCCTTGGGTTTGCCGGTGCTGCCCGAGGTGTAGAGGATGAACATCGGGTCCTCAGCGTCCATCGGTTCGGCCGGGCAGTCGGCGTCGGCCTCCTTGAGTGCCTGGTGGTACCAGAGGTCGCGGCCTTCCACCCAGTCGATCTCGCCCTGGGTACGCTCGACCACCACCACGGTGCTGACGTCTGGGCAGCTCTGCAGGGCCTTGTCGACGTTGTTCTTCAGCGGGATGTACTTGCCGCCGCGCACGCCCTCGTCGGCGGTGATCACGGTGCGGCAGTCGGCGTCGAGGATGCGGTCGCGCAGAGCGTCCGGGGAGAAACCGCCGAACACCACCGAGTGGATGGCGCCAATACGCGCGCAGGCCAGCATGGCGTAGGCGGCTTCCGGCACCATGGGCATGTAGATGCACACCCGGTCGCCCTTCTTCACGCCGCGGCTCTTGAGCACGTTGGCCAGGCGGCTGACGTTGTGGTGCAGCTTGTTGTAGGTGATGTGGGCGGATTCGGCCGGGTTGTCGCCTTCCCAGATGATGGCGATGTCTTCGCCGCGGGTGGCCAGGTGGCGGTCGATGCAGTTGTAGGCGGCGTTGAGCTTGCCGCCCTTGAACCACTGCGCCTCGCCCTTGGTGAGGTCGCTGTGGTGCAGCTGGTCCCACGGCTCGAACCAGTGCAGGAACTGCCGCGCCTGCTCGCTCCAGAAGGCTTCCGGCTGCTCGATGGACTGGCGGTACAGGCGCAGGTAGGCGTCGTTGTCGAGGAAGGCGCGCTGGCGCACGCTGTCGGGCACGGGGTGGCGAGTGATCTCGAACATGGCGGGAATCCTTCTTATTGTTGAGCCGCAATGCCGAGCAGGGTGGACCAGGCAACTGCCCGGTTCAAGTGCCGGCGCCTCAGTGCGGCATGCGCGGGTACTCGAGCTGTTGAACCACCAGGCGCTCGGTCGCCGCTCCATAACGTTCGGCAATGTCGCGCAGGGCCAGTTCCAGGCTGGCCATCGTCGTTGCGTGCGGGGCGGGCTCGGGCGGCAGCAGTTCGACGCTCGCCTGCCGTGGCAACAGTAGCAGGCCCGCACGGCCACGCACGGGGTCGGGCGCCACGGCCAGCACCTCGCTGCGGAAGGTGCGGCCGTAGGCGTCGGCACGCAGGGCCAGCGCCGCTTCGTCGAAGCCTTCGGCGACGACCAGGCCGATGCGCTGGTGTCGCCAGAAGGCCAGCCAGTTGCCGGCCACCGTCAGGTAGTCGCCAGCGGTGAAACCGAAGTTCGCGCTGGCATGGTCTGGCGACCAGTCGTCCACGCCCAGTTCGCGTGCCAGCCGTTCGGCCCGCGGCGTGCCGGCGATGGCTTCGACCAGGGCCAGGCTCAACGGCACGGCGGCGCTGATGCCGGCGCTGCTGACGATGCGGCCGTCCACCACGTAGCGGCGGTCGGCCTGCCAGCGGGTTTCGGGGAACCCCTTCTCGCGGTCTGCGCGCGAGTACCAGTGGCCCGTGGCGCGTCGCCCCTGCAGCAGGCCGGCGTGGCCGAGCAGCAGCACACCGTCGCAGATGGCCACCAGGGTCGCACCCTTGGTCGCCTGTTCGGCCAGCCAGGCGGTCAGGCGCGGGTCGTCGCTGTGGTGTACGGCGGGCACTATCAGATAGTCCGCGCCCTCGGGGTGGTCGCGGTCGAACTCGGCGAGGCTGGCCTGCGCCTGGATGCGCAGGGCCGGCATCATCTCGATGGGGCCGGCGTCGCGGCCCAGCGCCACCAGATCGGCTACACCGGCGCGACCGAGAATGCCGTAGGGCACCAGGTAGTCGGCCAGTTCGGTCATGCGGTTGTCACCGACCACCGCCACCAGCGGGCGCTCGCGACCGAAGCGAGGCTCGTGGGGCGGCAGGCGCTCGTCGGCCGATGCGATCAGCGGTAACAGCAGGAGCGAGGCGAGCAGGGCAGGGCGCATGGTGAGACTCCACAGGGAAGGCGTTGGCGTTGCAGTCTGCGCCGGCACGTATTGGCGTGAATGACATCTATGAATGAAAATCTGCCAACCCCTTTCGAGAGCTGCGCCATGTCATCGCCCCACGAAGTGCTGTTGCTGGTGTTTCCCGGCTTCCAGTTGCTCGACGTCAGTGGTCCGGCCGAGGTGTTCGCCGCGGCCAACGACCTGAAGGGGCGGCCCTTGTACCGTTTGCGCCTGATCTCGCAGGAGGGCGGCCTGGTGGCGTCGTCCTCGAGTCTGGCCATGCACACCGAGCCTATGCCGGTGGCGGAGATGCTGGAGGGTTGCACCCTACTGGTCAGCGGTGGCTTCGGTGTGCAGCAGGCCATGGGGCGTGGCCTGCTGGCGGCATGGCTGAAACGGGTGGCGCCGTGCCTGGCGCGCTGCGGCTCGGTGTGCACCGGCGCCTTCCTGCTGGCCCAGGCCGGGTTGCTCGACGGGCGCCGCGCCGCCACCCACTGGCGCTATGCCGAGCTGCTGCAGCGGCTGTTTCCACGGGTGCAGGTCGAGGCGGATACGCTGTTCGTCGAGGAGGATCGGTTGTTCAGTTCGGCCGGCGTCAGTTCCGGCATCGACCTGTGTCTGGCCCTGCTGGAGGCCGACCATGGCCGCGAACTGGCGCTGCAGGTGGCCAAGGGACTGGTGGTGCATCTGCGCCGCAGTGGCGGCCAGCGCCAGTTCAGCGTCGAGCTGCTGGCCCAGGCGGCCGCGCCGGGTGGCGTGGTCGAAGGCCTGGTGACGTGGCTGCACGAACATCTGCACGAGGCGCTGGATGTCGAGCGGATGGCGGCGGCGCTGTCGCTGTCGCCGCGCAGTCTGCATCGGCATTGCCAGGCCGAACTGGGCCAGACCCCGGCGCGCCTGCTGTTGCAGTTGCGCCTGGAACGGGCCTGTCGCCTGCTGGAGAACGGTGCGCCCTCGCTGAAGCGGGTGGCGCTGCAGACCGGCTTCGCCAGCGAGTACAACCTGCGGCGGGCCTTCCTGCAGTCGCTGGGCATCGCGCCCAGCGACTATCGGGCGCGCTTCAGCCGCGGTGACGGCCGCGGAAGAAGTCGATCAGGCCCTGGGTCGAGGGGTCCTCGGCCGGCGGCTGGTCCCAGCCGGTGAGGCGCTGGTAGACGCCCTTGCCGAGATCCTTGCCCAGCTCCACGCCCCACTGGTCGAAGGCGTTGATGCCCCAGATGACGCTCTGCACGAACACCTTGTGCTCGTACATCGCCACCAGCGCGCCCAGGCGGCGGGGGCTGATGCGCTCCAGCACCAGGGTGTTGCTCGGGCGATTGCCCGGGATCACCTTGTGCGCGGCCAGGCGCTGCACCTCGTCCTCGCCCAGGCCCTTGGCGCGCAGTTCGGCCTCGGCCTCGGCGCGGCTCTTGCCAAGCATCAGCGCCTGGCTCTGCGACAGGCAGTTGGCGTACAGCCACTGGTGGTGGTCGGCCACCGGGTTATAGCTGACCACCGGCACGATGAAGTCCGCCGGGATCAGCGGGGTGCCCTGGTGCAGCAGCTGGTGGTAGGCGTGCTGGCCGTTGCAGCCGACGCCGCCCCAGATCACCGGGCCGGTCTCGGTGTTCACCGGGCTGCCGTCCTGGCGCACGCTCTTGCCGTTGGACTCCATGTCCAGCTGCTGCAGGTGCTTGGTGATGTTCCGCAGGTAGTGGTCGTAGGGCAGGATGGCGTGGCTCTGGGCGCCCCAGAAGTTGCCGTACCAGACGCCGAGCAGGGCCAGCAGCACCGGCATGTTCTTCTCGAACGGGGTGCTGCGGAAGTGCGTGTCCATGCTGTAGGCGCCGGACAGCAGCTCCTTGAAGTTGGACATGCCGATCGCCAGGGCGATGGGCAGGCCGATAGCCGACCACAGCGAATAGCGCCCGCCGACCCAGTCCCACATGGGGAAGATGTTCTTCTCGCGGATGCCGAAGTCGATGGCCGCGTCCCGGTTGCTGGTCACGGCGATGAAGTGCCGGTACAGCTTCTCCTCGGTGCCGCCGCGGGCCAGGTACCAGGAGCGTGCGGCCTGGGCGTTCTTCAGGGTCTCCAGGGTGCCGAAGGACTTCGATGAGACGATGAACAGGGTGGTTTCGGCGTTGAGCTTGGCGGACAGTTCGTGGAATTCGCTGCCGTCGATGTTGGCCAGATAGTGGCAGCGCACGCCGTGCTGGGTGAACGGCAGCAGCGCCTCGGACACCAGTTGCGGGCCGAGGAACGAGCCGCCGATGCCGATGTTGACCACATCGGTGATGGTCTTCTCGCTGTAGCCGCGCCACAGGTTGCTGTGGATGCGGCTGACGATGTCGGTCATCTGGTTGAGCACGCGGTGCACGTCCGGCATCACGTTGACGCCGTCGACCTTGACGCAGTCGCCGATCGGCCGACGCAGGGCGGTGTGCAGGGCGGGGCGGCCCTCGGAGGCGTTGACCCGCTCGCCATTGAACAGCGCCTCGATGGCCTCCTGCAGGCCGGCTTCCCGGGCCAGGTCGACCAGCAGGCCCAGGGTCTCCTCGCTGAGCAGGTTCTTCGAGTAGTCGAGGAAGATGCCGCTGGTGCTCATGGAGAAGCGCTCGAAGCGTTTCGGGTCGGCCGCGAAGGCCTCGCGCATGCTGAAGTCCTGCATGGCCTGGCGATGCTGGCGCAGGGCCTGCCAGGCCGGCAGGGTGGTGACGTCGAGCGGGTGCTGGTAATACGCCATGGGTGGCAATTTCCTTTGTGTGCGGCGTTCCGGTATCTGGAGGTTCAGGGCCCTGGATGGTGCGCGCCTGTCGTTGCGTGCCTTGGCGCGCGGGCGCGGCGCACCAACAAAAAGCCCGGAAGGGTTCCGGGCTTGGAGTGTAGCGGTCGCCGACTCGTTCAGGCGACCTGCACGGGGATGGCGTTGCTGGTGTGGCTCAGCTCGCCATCGGCGCCCATGTAGAGGACGCGGGGCTGGAAGTTGGCCAGTTCGGCCTCGCTGTAGTGGGCGTAGGCGCAGATGATGACGCGGTGGCCGACCCCGGCCTTGTGCGCGGCGGCGCCGTTGACCGAGATGATCCTAGAGCCTTCCTCGCCGCGGATGGCGTAGGTGGTGAAGCGCTCGCCGTTGTCCACGTTGTAGATCTGGATCTGCTCGTACTCGCGGATGCCGGACAGGTCCAGCCATTCGCCGTCGATGGCGCAGGAGCCTTCGTAGTCGAGCACCGCGTGGGTGACGATGGCGCGGTGCAGCTTGGCCTTGAGCATGATGGCGTGCATGACTACTTCCCCCTCGGAATACTGCGGCGGCAGAGTGTGCCCGAACCCCCGCGGGGGTTCAAGGCCAGGCGATATGCGGGTTACAGCTCGAAGGCCAGGTTGTCGATCAGGCGCGTGGTGCCGAGGAAGGCGGCGGCCAGGATGACCAGCCGGGTGTCTTCGGCATGGGCCGGACGCAGGCCGACCGACTCGCGGATTTCCAGGTAGTCGGGACGCAGGCCGGCGCTCAGCAGGCTGCCCTTGCCGCTCTCCACCAGCTGGGCGAAGTTGCGCTCGCCGCCGCGGATGGCCTCGGCCAGCTGGCGCAGGGTGCGGTGCAGGGCGGGCGCCTGGGCGCGCTGCTCGGCGCTCAGGTAGCCGTTGCGCGACGACAGGGCCAGGCCGTCCTCGGCGCGCACCGTCGGTTCGCCGATGATCTGGACCGGCATGTTCAGGTCGCGCACCAGGGTGCGGATCACGGCCAGCTGCTGGAAGTCCTTCTCGCCGAACACGGCGATGTCCGGCTGGACCATGTTGAACAGCTTGGTCACGACGGTGGCGACGCCCTCGAAGTGGCCCGGCCGGCTGGCGCCGCACAGGCCCTCGGAGACGCCGGGCACGCTGACCCGGGTCTGGCCTTCCTGGCCGTGGGGGTACATCTCGTCCACCTCGGGGTGGAACAGCAGGTGGCAGCCGGCGGCGACCAGTTTTTCCTGGTCGGCGGCCAGGGTGCGCGGGTACCTGGCCAGGTCTTCGCTGGGGCCGAACTGCAGCGGGTTGACGAAGATGCTGGCGACTACGAAGTCGGCGCGCTGGCCGGCCTTCTCCACCAGGGCGACGTGGCCCTCGTGCAGGTTGCCCATGGTCGGCACGAAGGCGACGCGCTTGCCGTCGCCGCGCGCCCGCGCCACGGCGGCGCGCAGTTCCACAACGGTCTTGACGGTGTTCATGCTGAGAATCCGTGCTCCGCGGCGGGGAAGCTGACGTCCTTCACCGCGCGCACGTAGGCGGAGAAGGCCGCCTGGATGCTCGGCTGGCCTTCCATGAAGTTCTTCACGAACTTGGGCGCGCGGCCGCTCAGGGACAGGCCGAGCATGTCGTGCATCACCAGCACCTGGCCGTCAGTGGCGGAGCCCGCGCCGATGCCGATGACCGGAATCTTCACCGCCTGGGTGATCTCGGCGGCCAGCTCGCTGGGCACGCATTCGAGCAGCAGCATGGCGGCGCCGGCCTGTTCCAGGGCCATGGCGTCGGCGCGCAGCTGGCGGGCGGAGGCTTCGCCACGGCCCTGCACCTTGTAGCCGCCGAACACGTTGACCGCCTGCGGGGTGAGACCCAGGTGAACGCACACCGGCACGCCGCGTTCGGCCAACTGGCGGGTCGGCTCGGCCAGCCAGCTGGCGCCTTCCAGCTTGATCATGTGGGCACCGGCCTGCATCAGCGCGGCGCTGCTGGCGAAGGTCTGTTCGAGGGTGGCGTAGGCCATGAAGGGCAGGTCGGCGAGGATCAGCGCGCCCTGGTTGCCGCGCTTGACCGACGCGGTGTGGTAGGCCATGTCGCTCAGGGAGACCGGCAGCGTGCTGTCGTGGCCCTGCAGGACCATGCCCAGGGAGTCGCCCACCAGCAGCACCTCCACGCCGGCCTCGCAGGCCGCCCGCGCCAGGGTGGCGTCATAGGCGGTCAGCATCGCGATCTTCTCGCCCTTCTGCTTCAGGCCCAGCAGGGTGCTCACGGTTGTATCAGGCATCAAGGCTTCCTCATCAGCGGGCCGGACTACGGCGCTCGTGTCGCCTTCTCGGCCTTCTAGGGGCGGTGTTGTATGCACCGCCTCGGGGCAACGGGACGCCTATAGTCCCGATGGGGGGGCATGAAGTCAATCGCATGTGTTACCGCGCTGTTACGGCGTTACCTGCTGCGCTCGGCCCCGCGTGGACGGTGGCGCGCCCCGGGTTACAGGGCGCGCTCGGCGAGGCGTTCCAGGCCCGCGTAGGGACAGGCGGCGAGCAGCGCCGGCAGGGAGCGGCCGTCGGGTAGCTGGAGGTCGGCGGGGGCGATCTCGGCCAGCGGGTAGAGGACGAAGGCGCGCGCGTGCATGTGGTAGTGGGGCACGGTCAGGCGTTCCTCGGCGAGCAGGCGCTCGCCGAACAGCAGGATGTCCAGGTCCAGCGTGCGCGGCCCCCAGCGCTCGGCCTTGCGCACCCGGCCCTGCTCCCGCTCGATGCGCTGCAGGGCGTCGAGCAGCTCCAGCGGCGCCAGGTCGGTGTCCAGTGCGGCCACGGCGTTGACGTAGCGTGGCTGGTCCGGCGGGCCGAGCGGGTCGCTGGCATAGAAGGAGGAGACGGCGGCCAGCTGGCTGTGCGGCAGCTCGGCGATGGCCGCCAGGGCGTCGCGCAGTTGCCGGAGCGGCTCGGCCAGGTTGCTGCCGAGGCCGAGGTAGACCCGCTCCATCACTCGCCGGCCGGGCCGTCGCTGCGCGGGCCGCGACGGCGGTTGCGCCCGCCGCGGCGACGCTTGCGCGCGGCCGGCGCGGCCGGCGCGGCACTGCCTTCGCCGGCGTCTTCCTGGCGGTTGCCGAGGGCGCGGATCATGGCGCGACGTTCGCTGTCGGTGGCGTCCTGGTAGTCGGTCCACCAGTCGCCGAGGCCGCCGGTCTGCTCGCCGGCGTCCTCGCGCAGCAGGAGGAAGTCGTAGCCGGCGCGGAAGCGCGGGTTCTCCAGCAGCAGGTCGGCGCGCTTGCCCTGGCGGCGCGGCAGGCGTTCCTGCATGTCCCAGATCTCGCGGATCGGGATGGTGAAGCGCTTGGGCACGGCGATGCGCCGGCACTGTTCGAGGATCAGCTCGTGGGCCGCCTCCTGCATGGCGGGGATCGGCGGCATGCCGCGATCCTGCAGTTGCAGGGCGCGCGCCGGCAGCGCCGGCCACAGCAGGGCGGCGAACAGGAAGGCGGGGGTCACCGGCTTGCCGACGGCGATGCGCTCGTCGGTGTTGGCCAGGGCCTGGCGGATCAACCGGCCGGCGTATTCCGGGTTGCGTTCCAGGGCCTTGGCGCTGGCCGGGAACAGCGGGGCGAACAGGTCGTAGTCCAGCAGCAGCTCGAAGGTGCGTTCCGCGCGGCCGGCGAGGAACAGCTTGAGCACTTCCTCGAACAGGCGCGCGGCGGGAATGTCGCGCAGCATGGGCGCCAGGCGGCGGATCGGCGCGGCGCTGTGCTTCTCGATCTCGAAGTCGAGCTTGGCGGCGAAGCGCACGGCGCGGAGCATGCGCACCGGGTCTTCCAGGTAGCGCTGCTCGGGATCGCCGATCAGGCGGATCAGGCGGTTGCGGATGTCGTGCACGCCGTGGGCGTAGTCCAGCACGCGCTCGCCGGTGACGTCGAAGTACAGCGCGTTGATGGTGAAGTCGCGGCGCTGGGCGTCGCTCTCCTGGCTGCCGTAGACGTTGTCGCGCAGGATGCGGCCGCTCTCGTTGCGCGCGGACAGGTGGCTGTCCTCTTCGTCGTCGCCCTGCGGGTGGTTGCTGCGGAAGGTGGCGACCTCGATGATCTCGCGGCCGAAGTGCACGTGGGCCAGCTTGAAGCGGCGGCCGATCACCCTGGCATTGCGGAACTCGGCGCGGACCTGTTCCGGTGTGGCGCTGGTGGCGACGTCGAAGTCCTTCGGCTGCACGCCGATCAGCAGGTCGCGCACGCAGCCGCCGACCAGGTAGGCCTGGTAGCCGGCCTTCTGCAGGCGGTCGACCACGCTCACCGCGTTGCGGCTGAACTGGCCGCGCTGCAGCGAATGCTGGCGCGGGCCGAGGATCTCCGGCGTGCTGCGGGGACGGGGTTGGCGCTTCAGCGCGAGGGGCGAGCGAAGGGACTTGAACAGCTTTTTCAGCATGGGAGGCACTGTTTGCAGGGATAAGCGGCCGGAAATGCCGGTAACCGCACGATTGGCGCGGATTCTAGCATCGGGAAGGAGAAGGATGGAAAAGGCAGGCTGGGGATGATGAGAGGGGTGAAGCTACTGGGGGAGCCGAAGCTCCCCCCCAAAATGGTGCGTGCTTTGTTTTTATTGTTATGCCGGGCCTGTTGTTCTTGTTGTAAGCCCGTTTGAGGTATCCCAAGCCGGGTACCAGGAGCAAACGGATTGCTTTGGATGCTGATGCTGCCATGATCTTTCCGTGATCCAACCAGTGCAGGCGCTGCTTTAGTGCAGTTTTTGTTGTTCTCAGCCTGGTCGTGGGGCGAACCCCAAAGGCAAATCCTCTCCAAAAGAATCAGTTAGCTGCGCCTCCGCGTTGTTGTTCTTGTTGGGCTGGAGCCGTTCTGTATTGTTTTTATTGTTGAGGTTTCAAGCGTTGTTATTGTTGTTGTGCCAGAGATAAAGCAGATGCCGTGCCAGTTTTTGTAAATCCTTTATTTTCAATGTGTTACGGTTTTCATGGCCGAACAGCAGGCCGAAAAAAGCCGGGTCATCGTTACCGATGAACCCGGCTTTTGTTACGCGATGTTGATGTGGGGTAACAGCTGCGGAACCAATCGCGTGGGGTTCTGTCGCGCTCAGCCGGCCGTCGCGCCCGACTTGCGACGTGGAATGCCCAGGCGCTGGCGACGCTCCCACAGGCATTTGCGGCTGATGCCCAGCTTGCGCGCCAGCTCGGTCTCGGTCATGTGGTCCTGGTGCTCCAGCACGAAGTGCTGGAAGTAGTCCTCCAGGGACAGGTCCTCGGTGGGCTCGTGGTTGTTGCTCGCCGCCGCTTGGGCGGAGGGCGCCTCGGCGAAGTCGTCGTCGTTGAGGTCGTCCAGCTCGATGTCGATGCCCAGCAGCTCGGCGGAAATCTCGTTGCCCTCACAGAGAATCACCGAGCGCTCGATGGCGTTCTCCAGCTCGCGCACGTTGCCCGGCCACGGGTAGTGACGGATCGCCTGTTCGGCGTCGTGGGCGAAGCGCAGCCCCTCGCGGCCCATGCGCTCGCACTGGCGGGCGAGGAAGGCCTGGGCGATCTCCAGTACGTCGGCGCCGCGCTCGCGCAGCGGCGGCAGCTTGAGGGCGATGACGTGCAGGCGGTAGTAGAGGTCCTCGCGGAACTGGCCGGTCTTGGCCAGGGTCTTGAGGTCGCGGTGGGTGGCGGCGATCAGGCGCACGTCGACCTTCTGCGACTGCACCGAGCCGACGCGGCGGATCTCGCCTTCCTGCAGCACGCGCAGCAGGCGGGCCTGGGCTTCCAGTGGCAATTCGCCGATCTCGTCGAGGAACAGGGTGCCACCGTCGGCCGCTTCCACCAGGCCGGCGCGGCCCGCACTGGCGCCGGTGAAGGCACCTTTCTCGTGGCCGAACAGCTCGGATTCGATCAGGGTCTCGGGAATCGCCGCGCAGTTCACCGAGATCAGCGGCGCCTTGGCGCGGCGGGACAGGTTGTGCAGGGCGCGGGCGACCAGTTCCTTGCCGGTGCCGGACTCGCCCTGGACCAGCACATTGGAGTCGGTGGGCGCGACCTTGCGGATCTTGCTGTAGAGGTCCTGCATGGCGGCGCAGGAGCCGATGATGCCGATGTCGCCCTCGGCGGCGGCGCCGTTGGCCTTGCCGGCAGGCTTGCTCGGCGCCTCGCCGGGCGGGTTGCGACGGGCCTCTTGGTTGTCGCGCAGGATGCGCGCCACGGCCTGGAGCATCTCGTCGTGGTCGAAGGGCTTGGCGATGTAGTCCACCGCGCCCATCTTCATCGAGTCCACGGCCGAGCGCAGGCTGGCGTAGCTGGTCATGATCAGTACCGGGGTGCCCTCGGCCAGCTTGATCAGCTCGGTGCCGGGGGCGCCGGGCAGGCGCAGGTCGCTGACCACCAGGTCGAAGGTGGGGATGCTGTAGCGCTCCTGGGCTTCCTGCACCGAGCCGGCCTCGCTGACCTGGTACTGGTTGCGTTCCAGCAGGCGGCGAAGGGCGGAGCGGATGATGGTTTCGTCTTCGACGATGAGGATGTGCGGCATTGTGTTCTCTCGACGGTCTCCGGATCGGCGAGGCCCGTGGTACGGGCGCGCGACGATCACAGGTCACTACTCAGGTCGCTACGGACGTCGCTTCGACATAGCGCGGCAGGGTAACGCGGAATCGGGTTCCGCGCTGGCGCTCGGGGTCGGCCGGGCTGTCTATGATGATCTGTCCATAATGCTCTTCCACGATCGAATAGACCAGCGCGAGGCCCAAACCGGTGCCCTTGCCCGGGTCCTTGGTGGTGAAGAAAGGCTCGAACAGACGGTCCATGATCGCCTGCGGGATGCCCGTGCCTTCGTCCTCGACGATCAGCTCGACGCTCTGTTCGCTGGCCTCGCTGCAGACCCGGATCGCGCCGCCCGCCGGCGAGGCGTCGCGGGCGTTGGACAGCAGGTTGATCAGCACCTGGGCGAGGCGCTGCGGGTCGCCCTTGGCCAGGTGGTCGGGGTCGCACAGGTTGAAGAACTGCACCTCGGTGCCGTGGCGGTTCAGCGACAGCAGGCCGATGGCGTCCTGGGCCACCTCGGCCAGGCTCACCGGGTACTCGGCGTGTTGCTGGGCGCCGGCGTGGGCGAAGTTCATCAGCGACTGGACGATGCGCGAGATGCGCTTGGTCTGGTCGAGGATCTGGGTGCTCAGCTCGGCCACCTCGTCGTCGTCCTCGCGTTCCTCGCGCAGGTTCTGCGCCAGGCAGGCGATGCCGGTGACCGGGTTGCCGATCTCGTGGGCCACGCCGGCGGCCAGGCGGCCGATGCTGGCCAGGCGTTCGGAGTGCACCAGTTGGTCCTCCAGCACGCGGGTCTCGGTGACGTCCTCGACCAGCAGCACCAGGCCGCTGTTGCCCGGTGCCAGCGGCTCGTCGATGGCCGCCTTGTGCAGGTTGAGCCAGCGCACCTCGCCGTCGAGCGCCAGGTGCTGCTTGTGCTGGTGTTCCTCGTCCTGCTCGATGAAGCCCTGCAGCATGCCGCGCCAGGGTTCCTCCAGGCTGAGCAGGCGCGAGCCGACCACGCGCTGGGCGGCGATGCCGGTGAGTTCTTCCATGGCCCGGTTCCACATCAGCACTTCCTGGTCCTTGGCCAGGGAGCACACGCCCATGGGCAGCTCCTGCAGGGTCTGGCGGTGGAAGCGGCGCAGGGCGTCCAGCTCGGCGGCCAGGCCGGTGAGGCGCGACTGGTAGTCCTCCAGGCGGGTTTCGATGAAGTGGATGTCCTCGCTGACGTAGGCCTCGCTGCCGGACTTGTAGGGCAGGAAGGTTTCCACCATGTCCTGCGCCACGCTCGGCCCCATCAGGCCCGAGAGGTTGGCCTCGACCCGGTCGCGCAGGCGGCGCAGGGCGTAGGGGCGGCGCTCGTCGAAGGGCAGGTGCAGGTCGCGCAGGGCGCGCTCCACTTCCTTCTGCGCGGTCACCGCGCCGAGCGGCTTGGCCAGTTCGGCGGCGAATTCCTGCGGCGAGCCGGCCAGCAGTTCGCGTCGTTGCGGGCGACGCACGTTGTCCACGGTGCAGGCCTCGGCGGCGCTTTTTTCCTCGTCGCTGCCCTCGGTGAACAGCGAGACCAGGGTGAACACCAGCACGTTGGCCGCCAGCGAGCCGACGGCGGCGAGGTGCCAGCTGTTCTCGTCGAGCACGTAGACCACGTTGACGAACGGCAGGTGCAGCCCCTGCAGGTTGCTCACCAGCGGGATCAGCATGCTCACCGCCCACACGCCGATGCCGGCCAGCAGGCCGGCGATGAAGCCGCGGTGGTTGGCGGTCGGCCAGTACAGCACCGACAGCGCGCCGGGGAGGAACTGCAGGGTGGCGACGAAGGCGACGATGCCCAGGTTGGCCAGGTCCTGCTCGGCGCCGAGCAGCAGGTAGAAGCCGTAGGCGGCGGCGATGATGGCGATGATCAGGCCGCGCCGGGTCCACTTCAGCCAGCGGTAGATGTTGCCTTCGGCCGGCGGTTGATAGAGCGGCAGCACCAGGTGGTTGAGGGCCATGCCGGACAGCGCCAGGGTGCTGACGATGATCAGCCCGCTGGAGGCCGACAGGCCGCCGACGTAGGCCAGCAGCGCCAGGCTGCGGTCGCCCACGGCCAGGCCCAGACCCAGGGTGAAGTACTCGGGGTTGGTGGTGGCGCCGATCTTCAGGCTGGCCCAGAGGATCAGCGGCACCGACAGGCTCATCAGCAGCAGGAGCAGCGGCAGGCCCCAACTGGCGCTGACGATGGCGCGGGGGTTGAGGTTCTCGGTGAAGGTCATGTGGTACATGTGCGGCATGACGATGGCCGAGGCGAAGAACACCAGCAGCAGGGTGCGCCAGGGGCCTTCCTGCAGCGGCGTGTGCAGGTCGTTCAGGGCGGACTGGTTCTGCATCAGCCACTGCTCCAGCTCGCCAGGGCCGCCGAACACGCCGTACAGCGCGTAGAGGCCGATGCCGCCCAGCGCGCCGAGTTTGATCACCGATTCGAAGGCGATGGCGAAGACCAGGCCCTCATGTTTTTCCCTGGTGGCGATATGGCGGGCGCCGAAGAGGATGGTGAACAGGGTGATCAGGGCGCAGAAGCCGAGGGCGAAGCGGTCCTGCAGCGGCTCCCGGGTGAGGATGCCGATGGAGTCGGCCACCGCCTGGATCTGCAGTGCCAGCAGCGGCAGCAGGCCGACCAGCATGAACAGCGTGGTCAGTACCCCGGCCCAGGTGCTGCGGAAGCGGAAGGCGAACAGGTCGGCCAGCGACGACAGCTGGTAGGTGCGGGTGATGCGCAGGATCGGGTAGAGCAGCACCGGCGCCAGGAGGAAGGCGCCGGTGACACCCAGGTAGCTGGCGAGGAAGCCGAAGCCGTACTGGTAGGCCAGCCCGACCGTGCCGTAGAAGGCCCAGGCACTGGCGTACACGCCGAGCGACAGGGTGTAGACCAGCGGGTGGCGGATCACCTGGCGCGGGATCAGGCCTTTCTCGCTGATCCAGGCCACGCCGAACAGCAGCAGCAGGTAGCCGGCGCTGATCAGGATCAGCTGGCTGAGTTCAAAGCTCGTCGGCATCGCGCTGGCTCTGCAGGATGAGGGTGACGACGATGAGGATCAGCCATAGCAGGTAGGGGCGGTACCAGGCGCCATTGGCGTCGATCCACCAGTCCATGATGGCGGGGGAGAACAGGTAGATCCCCACCACCAGGATCAGGACCAATCGGTAGATGTACATGCGGCATCTCGTCTGAGGATGGGGCCGATGGTAAAGGAAGCGGCGAGCGGCAACTACCGGCAGGCGCATGGCCAGCAGGCGCCATCTGGCCAGCCCCTGCTCTTGTTGTGGGAGCGGCCTTGGCCGTGAAGGGGTTGGCGCGGGCTCATTTCGCGGCCAAGGCCGCTCCCACAGGATGGTGCCGCTTACTTGAGCTGGGCCTCGGCCAGTGTGCGGCTGCGCGGGATGCGTCCGGCGTCCCAGTGGGCGATGCCCCAGGCCAGCGCCTCGCGCGGCGTGGCGGCGGCCAGTTCGGCCGGCGGTTGCTGGCCGAGGGCGCGCAGGGCGCGGGCCAGCAGCGGCGCGGCCTGGTCCGCCGGCAGCGGCGGCGAGCGGTAGCGCTTGCCCAGCTTGTGGCCGTCCGGCTGGATGATCAGCGGCACGTGCAGGTAGCGCGGCTGTGGCAGGCCGAGCAGCTCCTGCAGGTACAGCTGGCGCGGCGTGGAGTCGAGCAGGTCGGCGCCGCGCACCACGTCGGTCACGCCCTGCCAGGCGTCGTCCAGCACCACCGCCAGCTGGTAGGCGAACAGGCCGTCGCGGCGGCGGATCACGAAGTCGCCGACCTCGCGGCCCAGGTGCTGGCGGAACTCGCCCTGAACGCGGTCGACGAAGCGGTACTCCAGTTCCGGCACGCGCAGGCGGATGGCGGCGTCGTGGTCGGCATGGCCGGCGTTGCGGCAGGTGCCCGGGTAGATGCCGCCGCAGCCTTCCAGCTGCTTGCGCGAGCAGGTGCAGGCATAGGCCAGGCCCTGGGCGAACAGGCGCTCGATCAGCGCGGTATATTCGGCGTGACGCTCGCTTTGCCGGACCAGTTCGCCGTCCCACTCGAAGCCGTAGGTCTCCAGGCTGCGCAGGATGGCGTCCTGGGCGCCGGGCATCTCGCGCGGCGGGTCGAGGTCTTCCATGCGCAGCAGCCACCGGCCGCCGACGTGGCGGGCGTCCAGGTAGGAGGCGAGGGCGGCGACCAGCGAGCCGAAGTGCAGGTAGCCGCTGGGGGTGGGGGCGAAGCGTCCGATGTAGGAACTGTTCATTGGCGCGAGGCTGGAGCGATGGTCAGTCGTTGGCCATCCGACCCTGTAGGAGCGACTTCTGCTCGCGAACGCGGGAAACACGGCAGGCTTCGCGAGCCGGGCTCGCTCCTAAAGAAGCGGTTGCGAAGCCGGGGCAGAAACAGAACGGGGCGCCGTGGCGCCCCGTCGTGCAACTCAGGAACCGAGCTGCTTTTCCTTGATTTCCGCGAGGGTCTTGCAGTCGATGCACAGGGTCGCGGTGGGGCGGGCTTCCAGGCGGCGGATGCCGATTTCCACGCCGCAGGAGTCGCACCAGCCGTACTCGTTGTCCTCGATCAGCTGCAGGGTCTCGTCGATCTTCTTGATCAGCTTGCGCTCGCGGTCGCGGGCGCGCAGTTCCAGGCTGAATTCTTCTTCCTGGCTGGCGCGGTCGGCCGGATCGGGGAAGTTGGCCGCCTCGTCCTGCATGTGGTGCACGGTGCGGTCGACCTCCTGCATCAGTTCCAGCTTCCACTTGTTGAGGATGCCGGTGAAGTGAGCCCGCATCGGCTCGCTCATGTACTCCTCGCCCTTCTTCTCTTTGTAGGGTTCGAAGCCACGAACCAGCTGGTTGCTGTTCTCTTTCGCTTTGGTGGGCATGGATGACCGCCTCTCACTCTCTCTGATCCAATGCGCAGGATCGGTTCCTTTGCCGGCAAGTGACGCCGGGCCTGCGGCTGCAAGCCGGCGAACTTACCAGATCGATTCGGGCGATGCCACTCCCGGTTGTCACGCTTCCTACAAGCATCGGGGGCAGTTGGTTAGAATCCCCCCTTTTATCCAATTAAGGAAGGCCATATGGCCCAGCCCTTCAGCGCACGTAGCCGCGCCATCGAACCCTTCCACGTCATGGCGCTGCTGGCCCGGGCCAACGAGTTGCAGGCCGCCGGCCATGACGTGATTCACCTGGAGATCGGCGAGCCGGATTTCACCACCGCCGAGCCCATCGTGCGCGCCGGACAGGCCGCGCTGGCCGCCGGGCATACCCGCTACACCGCGGCGCGTGGCATTCCCCAGCTGCGCCAGGCCATCGCCGGTTTCTACGCCAGCCGCTACGGTCTGGATATCGACCCCGAACGCATCCTGATTACTCCCGGTGGTTCGGGGGCTCTGCTGCTGGCCGCCAGCCTGCTGGTCGATCCGGGCCGGCACTGGCTGCTGGCCGACCCCGGCTACCCCTGCAACCGCCACTTCCTGCGCCTGGTGGAAGGCGCCGCGCAGCTGGTGCCGGTCGGCCCGGAGAGCCGCTACCAGCTCACCCCGCAGCTGGTGGAGCGGCACTGGGACGCGGACAGCGTCGGCGCCCTGGTCGCCTCGCCGGCCAACCCCACCGGCACCCTGCTGCAGCGCGACGAGCTGGCGGCGCTGTCGGCCACGCTCAAGGGGCGCGGCGGCCACTTGGTGGTGGACGAGATCTACCACGGCCTGACCTACGGCACGGATGCGGCCAGCGTGCTGGAGGTGGACGACGAGGCTTTCGTGCTCAACAGTTTCTCCAAATATTTCGGCATGACCGGCTGGCGCCTGGGCTGGCTGGTGGCGCCCCAGGGCGCGGTGCCGGAGCTGGAGAAGCTGGCGCAGAACCTCTACATCAGCGCGCCTTCCATGGCCCAGCATGCCGCGCTGGCCTGCTTCGAGCCGGCCAGCCTGGCGATCTTCGAGGAGCGCCGCCACGAGTTCCAGCGGCGCCGCGACTACCTGCTGCCGGCCCTGCGTGAGCTGGGCTTCCGCATCGCGGTGGAGCCGGAGGGCGCCTTCTATTTATATGCGGACATCTCGGCCTTCGGCGGCGACGCCTTCGCCTTCTGCCGGCACTTCATCGAGACCGAGCACCTGGCCTTCACCCCGGGCCTGGACTTCGGCCGCCACCTGGCCGGCCAGCACGTTCGCTTCGCCTACACGCAGAGCGTCGAGCGCCTGCAGCAGGCGGTGGAGCGCATCGCCCGCGGCCTGAAGACGTGGAACCCCGATGCGCTTTGATCCGCCGCTGGAGGAAGGGCGCCTGCTGCGCCGCTACAAGCGCTTCCTGGCCGACATCGAGACGGCGAGCGGCGAGGCGCTGACCATCCACTGTCCGAACACCGGCTCCATGCTCAACTGCATGAGCGAGGGCTGCCGGGTCTGGTTCAGCCGCTCCGACGATCCCAAGCGCAAGCTGCCGGGCACCTGGGAGTTGGGCGAGACCCCGCACGGGCGCCTGGCCTGCCTCAACACCGGCCGGGCCAACGCCCTGGTGGAAGAGGCGCTGCGCGCCGGAATCGTCACCGAACTCGCCGGCTTCACCGGCCTGCGCCGCGAGGTGGCCTACGGCAGCGAGGGCAGCCGCGCGGACTTCCGCCTGGACTACGCCTCCGGCGCGGTGATGCTGGAAGTGAAGAGCGTGACCCTGGGCTTCGCCGACTCCCGCGTCGCCGCCTTTCCCGACGCGGTGACCGCGCGCGGCGCCAAGCACCTGCGCGAGCTGGCGGCGCTGGCGCGGCAGGGCGCGCGCGCGGTGCTGCTGTACTGCGTGAACCTGAGCGGGGTCGACGCGGTGCGCGCCTCCGGGGAGATCGACCCGGTCTACGCGGCTGCTCTGGACGAGGCGATGGCGGCGGGTGTCGAGGTGCTGGCCTACGGCGCCGATGTCAGCCCCGAAGGCGTCTGGCTCAATCGCCGGCTGCGCCTGGCAGCGTCCGCTGGCGATAGGCCGACGGCGGCACCCCTTCCCAGCGCTTGAAGGCGCGGCGGAAGTTGGCCTGGTCGGTGTAGCCCAGGGTGCCGGCGATCTCTTCCACCGTCAGGTGCCCGGCCTTGAGGTGTTCCACCGCCAGGGTGTGGCGCACCTCTTCGAGAATCTGTTTGAACGAGGTGCCCTCGGCCAGCAGGCGCCGGTGCAGGGTGCGCGGGGTCAGGTGGAACAGGCGCGCGGTGACGTTGAGGCTGGGGAAACCGTGCTGCTTCTCCAGCATCACCCGGCGCACGCGGGCGTTCATCGAGGTCTTTTCCTCCAGCTTGGCCAGTTCGCGCCGGCAGATCTGCTCGGCCTCGCGGAAGGCGGCCGGGTCGGCCATCTTCAGCGGCATGTCGAGCAGCGCCGTGTCCAGGGTGAAGCCGGCCCAGGGCTGGTCGTAGGCGATTTCGCAGCCGAACATCTCGGCGGCCAGCGGCGCGTAGTCCGGTTCCGGGCAGGGGAAGCACACCCGGCGCGGGCGAGCGGCGCCCAGGGTGATGGCGTCGAACACGTGCTTGATGGCCAGCATCACCGCCTCCTGCAGCGGACGCTCGCTGGCGCCCAGGGCGTAGTTGGCGCGGAAGCGGATGTGTTCCAGCCCGGTCGCTTCGTCGTGCTCGTGCTCCAGGTCGAACAGCGTGGTGCGCAGCGCCAGGTAGCGCTGCAGCAGGTGCAGTGCCTGGCGCGGCGACTCGCTCTGCAGCGCGGCGAAGCCGAGGATGCCGTGGGTGTTGACCACCAGCCGCTCGCCGATCAGCAGGCCGAACGCCGGTTCGCCGGTCAGCGCCAGGGCGTCCTCGATCAGTTGGCGGAACACGGCGAAGTCCGGCTGGAAGCCGGGTTCGTCGAGCCGGCGCGGGCTCAGCTGGCTGCGCGCCAGCCAGTCTTCGGGCGCCACGCCCATGGCGCGCAGCTGCTCGGCGATCTGTCGCAGGTACTGCACGGGCAGGGTGAAGTCGACCATGGACGGTTCCGGCTGGGGTGCGAGGGGTGAAAAGTGTCAATAAATGACCTGTTCATTGTCAATCCGCAACCTCTCGCTCCAGGCCCGGGTTGGCCGAGGATGGTGGCGTCATCCACCACCTCTGCGGAGCACCCATGTTCTCTTTCTTCGCCAGGCGCCGCGCTGCCACGGCGCTGATCAACGGCACGGCGGTCGTGGTCGAGCCGCGCGAGACCCTGTTGCAGGCCGCCCTGCGCCAGGGCATCGACTTTCCCCATAGCTGCCGGGTCGGCGGGTGTGCCAGCTGCAAGTGCCGGCTGGTCGCCGGCCAGGTGCGCGAACTCACCGAGACCGGCTACATCCTCTCCGACGAGGAACTCGACGCCGGCTACATCCTCGCCTGCCAGAGCCTGCCCAGGGGCGATGTGCGCATCGAGGTCGACCTGTCCCGTGCCCAGGCGCGGCGCCAGGTACGTGGCCGGGTGGTGGCGCAGGAGCGGCTGACCCACGACATCACCCGGCTGGTGATCCAGCTCGAAGAGAGCCTGCCTTACAAGGCCGGCCAGTACGCCGAACTCGGTCTCGACGCGCTGCCGGGGCATGCGCGCAGCTTCTCCTTCGCCTGCCGCCCGCGACCGGACGCCAAGGTCGAGTTCTTCATCCGCAAGGTGCCGGGTGGGCGCCTCACCGGCCTGGTCGACGGCCAGTCACTGCTCGGCCTGGGCGCGACGCTAGAGGGGCCGCTGGGCGACTTCCACCTGCGCCCGGCCGAGGCGCCGCTGCTGCTGGTGGCCGGCGGTAGCGGGCTGGCGCCGATCCTGGCGCTGCTCGAGGAGGCCCTGGCCGCCGGCGCCTGCCGCCCGGTCAGCCTGCTGTTCGGCGCCCGCGAGGCGCGCGACCTCTACTGCCTGGAGGCCATCGAGGCCCTGGCGGCGCAGTGGCGCGCGCCGTTCCGCTTCCTGCAGGTGCTGTCCGAGGCCGCCGCCGACGCCGACTGGCAGGGCGCGCGCGGCTGGATCACCGAGCACATCCCCGCATGGCTGGAGGACGGTGCCCACGCCTACCTGTGCGGGCCGCCGGCCATGATCGACAGCGCGGTGGCGCTGCTGCGCGAGCGCGGCGTGGCCCACGAACACATCCACGCCGATCGCTTCATTACCCGACACGGCCCGCTGGCGGCCGCATGAGCCCGAACATCACAACAACACGCGAGGCGACCATGAACGCGCTGCACTACCTGAAGTTCTTCCTGTTCCACGCCATCGGCCTGCTGGCCGTCGTCGCCATCCTGGCCGGCGGCGCCTGGGTCACCTTCGGCCTGCTCGGCGTGCTGGCCATCTACCTGATCGGCGACGCGGTCTGCGGCGACGACACCAGCACGCCGCGCTTCGAGCACCCCGGCATCCTCACCTTCCAGTTGTGGCTGGCCCTGCCGCTGCTGGCCGGCATCGTCTTCGCGGCGCTGTGGAGCGTGAGCGCCGGCGACTTCCTCGGCTTCGGCGCCGCGCTCGGCCGGCTGACCGGCCACGACCTGCTCGCCGCCCGCGACGCGACCGCCGCCGGCCACCATGTCTCCACCTGGCTGCTCACCGGCCTGATGATCGGCATGATCGGGACCATCACCGCCCACGAGCTGACCCACCGCACCTGGGACCCGGTGTCCATGCTGATCGGCCGCTGGCTGCTGGCGTTCAGCTTCGACACGGTGTTCTCCATCGAGCACGTCTACGGCCACCACCGCTACGTGTCGACCACCGAGGACCCGGCCACCGCGCCGCGCGGTCGCAACGTCTACTGGCACATCCTGGCCTCGACCGCGAAGGGCAACCTCAGCGCCTGGAAGATCGAGAGCAAGCGCCTGGCGCGCAAGGGCCAGAGCCGCTTCGGCTGGCACAACGCGGTGCTGCGCGGCCACCTGATGAGCGTTCTGCTGGTCGCCGCCGCCTACGCCATCGGCGGCGTCGGGGCCGCCCTGTTCTTCGTCGCCTGCGCGCTGTGGGGCAAGGCGCTGCTGGAGATCGTCAACTACATGGAGCACTACGGCATGGTGCGCAACCCGGCCACGCCGGTGCAGCCGCGCCATTCCTGGAACACCAACCGGCGGATCAGCTCGTGGACCATGTTCAACCTGACCCGCCACTCGCACCACCACGCCCAGGGCGAGGTGCCCTACCAGGACCTGCGGCCCTTCCCGGACGCGCCGATGATGATCGGCGGCTATCTGACCACCATCCTCGTGGCGATGATCCCGCCGCTCTGGCACCGGCTGATGACGCCCAAGGTGCTGGCCTGGGACCGCGACTTCGCCAGTGCCGAGGAGCTGGCCCTGGCCGCCCAGGCCAACGCGCGCAGCGGCATCGCCGCGCTGCGGCGGGCCGGCAGGGGCTGATTCAGTCGAGCAGCCACAGGCCCTGGTCGTCCTCGCGCACGGGCAGGGCCTGCAGCCTTTCGCCGGCGCACGGCCCGGTCACGCACTCGCCATCCTCGATGAGGAACAGCGCACCGTGGTGGGCGCAGCGGATCAGGCTGCCGCTGGCGTCGAGGAAGTCGTCCTCGCGCCATTCCAGCGCCAGGCCGCGATGGGGGCAGCTGTTCAGGTAGACATAGGGCCGGCCATCGCGGCGCACCGCCAGCAGCTTGCGGCCCTGAACGGAAAAACCCCGGCTGCGGCCTTCGGCCAGCTCTTCCGGGGCGCACAGGCGAATCATGGGGAGCCTCCGTGCCGGGGCGTAACGCTTTTCATGAAAGGAATGGCTATGTCCGAGTCAACGGC
>NZ_JAOCCV010000021.1:0-91708 GCF_029840585.1 Pseudomonas sp. GD03875
GCCCGTTATGCCTCTCGCCGCGTCCCTGCGGCTCGTCCCCCTGCGCGACACCTCCACTCGGCCTCCTGACGGGGACTCGGGCTCCGCGTTGCCTGGTGGATCTTTCTGCCGCTGCGAGGATGGTTTCCGGCTGGACGGGGCCCACTCCATGAATAAAAAAAGGACCGTCCCCCTGCCTGGTAAGAACGGTCCTCGAGAAAGGGTCTAGCGGGCGGTGATCACCGCCAGTTTGGTGATGCCGGCGCGTTCGATGCTGGCCATGGCCTTGGCCACCACGCCGTAGTCCACGGTGTCGTCGGCCTGCAGCTGCACCTTGATCTCGGCGTCCTTGGCCTTGGCTTCGGCCAGGCTGCTCTCCAGCAGTTCGGGCTGGATTTCGTCCTTGTTGATGTACAGCTTGCCGTCGCCGTCGATGCTCACCACCAGCGGGTCCTTCTGGTCCGCCGGGGCCACGGCCTCGGTCTTCGGCAGGTTGATCGGGATGGAGTTGGTCAGCAGCGGCGCGGTGACGATGAACACCACCAGCAGCACCAGCATGACGTCCACCAGCGGGGTGACGTTGATCTCGGAGAGGACTTCGTCGCTGTCCTGGGTGGAGAAGGCCATGTCAGACGGCCTCCTTCACGTTCTGCGGCTGCTGCGGCTTGCGCGCGCCGGGGTGGCTGATGACCTTGAACGCGCTCTTCTGCGCCAGGCTGTAGAAGTCGTGGGCGAAGTCGTCGAGGTCGGCGGCGGTCAGCTTGAGGCGGCGCAGGAAGTAGTTGTAGACCAGCACCGCCGGCACGGCGACGGCAATGCCCACACCGGTGGCGACCAGCGCCGCGCCGATGGGGCCGGCCACGGTTTCCAGGCTGGCGTTGCCCGCCGCGCTGATGCCCTTGAGCGCTTCCATGATGCCCCACACGGTGCCGAACAGGCCGATGAAGGGCGAGGTCGATCCGATCGAGGCGAGCACCGCCAGGCCGGACTCCAGGGAGCGGCGCTCGCGCTGGATCTGCTGGCGCAGGGAGCGCTCCAGGCGGTCCTGGTGGTTGATCGACTGGGCCAGGTCATGGGCGTGGCCGTCCTGCACCTGGATGGCGGCGAAGCCGGCCTGGGCCAGGCGGGCGACCGCGCCGCTCTGCTGCTGGCCCTGCTCGGCGGCCGACTCCAGGCTGGTGGCGGCCCAGAACTGCTTGTGGAAGCGGCGGTCCTGGTAGCGCTGGCGGGCGAACTGGATGCCCTTGATCAGGGCCAGGCCCCAGGTGATGACGGAGAAGCCGATCAGCAGCCAGATGACGCTGTGTTCGACCGATTGGAAGGGGGAGTCGGTAAGCAGGTTCATGTCGCATTCCTCGTGGATCGTGTTGCAGTCTGTGCAGGTGCGGCGCCGGCGGGCGCCGCTTCGGTCGGTTCAGGCGGCTTTCAATTCAAACGGAAGTCCAGCGGTACGGTCACCCAGCCGGCGATGGTCTCGTCGCCGCGCTTGGCCGGCACGAAGCTCCAGCGCTTGACCGCGCGCACCGCGGCCTCGTCGAGGGCGTCGCGGCCGCTGCTCTTCTGCACCTGGATCTCGCTCGGCTTGCCGTTGGCCTGGACGTGCACCCGCAGCAGCACCGTGCCTTCCCAGCCACGGCGCTGGGCCAGGCTCGGGTATTCCGGCGCCGGGTTCTTCAGGTACGCGGCGTTGGCCGAAGGCGGCGTTTCCACCGGGGCCGGCGGCGGTGTCGGAGCCGGCGGGGTCGGCGGCGTCTCGGCCTTGGGCGGCGTGGGCGGCGGCTCGACCGGCTTGGGCACCGGCTTCGGCTTGGGCTTCGGCGGCTGGGGCTTCGGCTTGGGCGGCGGCTCGGGGGGCGGCGGCTTGACCGCCAGCTCCTCGACCACCGGCGGTGGCGGCGGCTCGATGACCGGCTCGGGCGGAGGCGGCGGAGCGGCGAACTCGATGGTCATCGGCGGTATCTGCACCGGCACTTCCGGCAGCACCGGCTCGGTACGCTGGCTCAGCCAGTAGATGACGGCGCCGTGCAGGGTCAGGGCGAACAACCCCAGCAGCACGGCCTCGCGCCGGCCCAGCACCGGCCGCTGCCGCGACGGGACGTGGCGCTGCAGACCCAGGGCCTGGCGCAGCGAGACACCGAGGTCGAGGACCTCGGCATCGCGGCGGAACACTTCGCCGATCTGGTCGGCCTTGAGGACATTGCCCATCGGCAAGACTCCCTGATTCATGACTTTCGCTGGCGAACCGCGCAAAGCCTCGGGGCAGAGCGGTTCGTTCGTGGGAGGCATGATTGGCGAGCCTGCTTATCCCTTAAAGTAATTTTTAATAACTTTTAAATATCTTTAAGGAATATATAACGATTAAGTTATTGAATTTATTGGTTATTAAAAATCTCATGCCTTTAAGGCATGGAAAAATTGCCTGATAGGCATTGAAAGCCCACGACGAATTGGGAGTGCCGCGTAGGGTGCGCCGTGCGCACCGTTCGTAGCCCGGATGAAATCCGGGGGCGGTGTTGGTTTGGTGCTTGGATTTCCAGCCGATTGCTGTGTGCTTCGACACTTCTGATTTCGCCCACCCGGGCGACTCACTTTGATTCGCTTCGCTCACCCTTCGGTCCAGCCTGCGGCTGTTACTCCGCTTCGCTTCGTTGCTTTGTTTGCGGATCGCCGTCCGGCGCAAAGAAAAGTAAGCAAAAGAAAGCACACCTCCAGCATCCGGGGGCTGGCATACACGGGCCATCCATGGCCCGTTATGCGGGGACGCCTAATTCTTTCGCCGCACCCTGCGGCTCGTCCCCTACGCGACACCTCCACTCGGCCTCCTGACGGAAACTCGAACTCCGAGTTGTCTGGAAGTTTCTTGGGCGTTGGAATGAAAGCAACGCTTTCACGTAGCCCGGATGCAATCCGGGATAGATCGGCACCTTTCCCCGGATTTCATCCGGGCTACCTGTAGGAGCGAGCTCTGCTCGCGAAGCTCTTTGCGGGCCTGGTTCGCGAGCAAGCTCGCTCCTACAAAAAGCGGCGTTGCGTGTAGGGTGCGCCGCGCACACCGATGGTTTGGTGGCGGTGCGCGCGGCGCACCCTACGAACCACCCTCGGCCCCCATCACGCACAAAAAACGGCGTACCCCACCAGGGAGCGCGCCGCCGAGGATCAAGCCTCCGAAGCCCTTCTCAGAACGGCCGGCTCCCCGCCAGGCTGATGCGTTTCAAGCGCCGCCGCTGGGTGGCCGGGAAGGCGTTGCGGGCGTGCAGGGTGGCCTGGTTGTCCCAGTACACGATGTCGCCCACCTCCCATGTGTGGGTGTAGGAAAAGCGCGGGTCGCCCAGGTGCTCGCGCAGGCGCGCGATCAGTGCCGCGCCTTTTTCCGGGTCGTAGCCGGGAATCTCCACTTCGGTGTGCACGCTGAGGAACAGCAGCTTCTTGCCGCTCTCCGGATGGGTGCGCACCAGCGGGTGCTCGGTGCCCTGGATCGGCTCGATGTCCGGCGTGCGGTAGGTGACGAAGCCGCCGTTGTAGCCGCCGCTCTTGATGCGCACGAAGGGGTTGTAGTTGATCAGTTTGAGGCCGTCGATCTCGCGCCGGGTGTCCTCGTCCAGCGCGCTGTAGGCCAGGGCCAGGTTGGTCCAGCGGGTCTCGCCGCCCTCCTCCGGCACTTCCAGGGCGTAGAGCAGCGAGCCGGCCGAGGGCGTCGGCGTCCACTGGTGGTCGCTGTGCGCCGGCAGGGCGAAGTTGCCCAGTTCGCCGTCCTCGGTGTTGGCCACCTTGACGATGTCCGGCGCCTTGCCGTCGGCCCCGGAGGACAGCACCGGGAAGTCCGGGTGCGGCTGGAACACCGAGCCGAACCAGGAGGTGAAGCGCAGGAACTGGGCGTCGTCCAGCTGCTGCCGCTTGAAGATCAGGATGTGGTGGTCGCGCAGGGCCTGCTTGAGGGCCAGGACCTGTTCGGGCGTCGGGTCGACGCGCGCATCCAGATTGTGGATCTCGGCGCCCAGGGGCGCGGTGAGCGGCTGGATGCGCAGGCCGTCGGCGGGCTGGCGCAGGGCGGTGACGTTGTGGCTCATGGCGTTCTCCTCAACCCTTGCGGGTGGTCTGGCTGCGGCGGCCGTCGACGCCGACCGGCACGTCGCCGGACAGGGTCACGCGGCGCACCACGCGGTCCTGGGTGCCGTAGTCGTCCACCGCGTAGTGCTGGGTGGCGCGGTTGTCCCAGATGGCCACATCGCCTTCGCGCCAGCGCCAGCGCACGGTGTTCTCCAAGCGGGTGACGTGGCCCTGGAGGATGTCGAACAGGCGCTGCGAGTCGTCCCGCGACAGGCCCTTGATGCGCTTGACGAAGTGGCCGAGCAGCAGGCTGCGGCGGCCGCTGACCGGGTGCACGCGCACCACCGGGTGCTCGGTCTCGTAGACGGTGGAGGCGAACACCTTGCGGTATTCCTCCAGCCTGGCCAGCTCGACGTTGGGGCGCACGCCGGCGTAGTCGTATTCGTTGCTGTGCACCGCCCAGAGCTTGTCGGCCAGTTCGCGCAGGTGCTCCGGCAGGTCGTCGTAGGCGCTCTCGGTGTTGGCCCAGACGGTGTCGCCGCCGGCCCGGGCGGCCACCACGGAGCGCAGGATCGAGGCCTTGGGGTAGGCGTCGACGAAAGTCACGTCGGTGTGCCAGGAGTTGGCCCGCTGGCCCTGGGCGCCGTCCAGCTCCAGCAGGTACCGGGTGCCGTCGCGCACCGGCACGGTCGGGTGGGCGACCGGCTCGCCGAGCAGCTTGGCGAAGGCTTCCTGGGCCTGGTCGTCGAGCTGGGTCTGGTCGCGGAAGAACAGCACCTTGTGTTCGACCAGGGCGGCCTGGAGGGCGTCCACGGTGGCCGCGTCCAGCTCGGCGGAGAGGCGGATGTCGCGGATTTCGGCGCCGATGCGCCCAGCGACCGGGTGGATATCGAGTTGTACGGCGGCTTTTGTAGAAGCAGGTACTGCGATTGCGGCGTTGCTCATGGGTAGTGCTCCTTGGGGGGCTAAGAATCTGTTTGCGATCTTTCCGAACCTGCCAGCCGCTCGGTCCTTCTCTAAAACGCGGGGCTACGAAGCCCGCCATACCGGCGCAGGCCGGTACCCAGTGGCCGGAGCCGAGTCGCCTGTCGGTTTCCCGGACCCCGTCCAGCGCCGGGGTGACGGGTTGCAAACCAAGGTTTCAGTAAAAGAACCGTGCCGCTCGAAAGATCGTAAGCAGGGCTAAGGATCAGAAGTCGTAACGCAGGGTCAGGCCGGCGGTGCGCGGCTGGCCCACGGAGGCGGTGTAGGCGCCGTTGGCCATGGCGAAGGCGGTCAGGTAGTAGTCCTCGTCGGTGGCGTTGCGTACCCAGAGCGAGGCGTCCAGCTCGCCGTCGCCCAGGTCGGCGCGCACGCCGGCGGCCAGGTTGAGCAGGCCGTAGCCGTCGATCTTCGAGAGGCCGGAGTTGTCCAGCGTGCCCTCGGCCTCGGAGCGGTAGGCGTAGCCGGCGTTGACGTAGGGACGCAGGCCGCCGTCGAGCTGCCAGGTGTATTCGCCGTTGGCGTTGCCGATCCACTTGGAGGCGCCCACCACCCGTTCGCCGGTCAGGTCGCACACGGCGTTGGGGTTGACGGTGTTCACCTCGCCCGGGCACGGCGCGTTCTCGAAGCTGAGGTAGGTGACGTCGTTGTAGGAGCCGTTGAAGTTCAGGGTCAGGCCGCGCAGCGGCCGGTAGCTGGCCTCGAACTCCACGCCGCGCGAACGCACGCTGCCGGCGTTGGCCAGCACCGACACCGGGGTCAGCGAGCCGGCCGGGGTGGTCAGGGTGGTGGCCTGGTAGCCGTGGATGCCGGTCCAGAACAGGTTGGCGTTGAACAGCAGGCGACCATCATCGAGGGTGCTCTTGAAGCCCAGCTCGGCGTCGTTGGCGCGCTCCGGGCCGACCACCAGCGAGTCCGCGCCGAAGCCGGCCACCGGCGCCACCAGGTTGACCCCGCCGGATTTCTCGCCGTGGGCCAGGCTGGCGTAGCCGAGCAGGTCGGCGCGGAAGCGGTAGCTGAGGCTGACCAGGCCGGACGGCGCGGCGTTGTGCAGGCCGAAGTCGCCGGTGTCGAGGGCGCCCATCTGCCGTTGGCGGATGGCGTCCAGCGCCGGCGGCAGGGCCGCGCCGCCGTCCGGGGCGAAGCGGTGCAGGCGCGCGGTCTTTTCCTCGTAGGTGCCGCGCACGCCGACGGTCAGGTCGAGGCGGTCGCTGAGGTGCCAGTTGGCCTGGCCGAACAGGGCGAAGCTGTCGGTCTCGATCTTGCCGTTGGTCTGGGTGCGGGTGTTGTTGAAGATGCCGAGGTTGGCGCCGGTCAGGAACGGGTCGGCGTAGGGGCCGAAGTCCTGCACGGTCTTGTTGCCCAGGTTCTGGTTGAACAGGTAGGCGCCGACCACGTAGTCGAAGCTGCCGCCGGTGGGCGAGGCCAGGCGGAATTCCTGGGAGAACTGCCGGTCGTGCACCTCCACGCCGCTGTGGATGAAGGCGTCGGCTTCGGTGAAGTCGACGTCGTTGCGCGGGATGAAGTGCCAGTAGCGGTAGCCGCTGATGGAGGTGAAGGTGTAGCCGCCGTCCAGGTTCCAGTTGGCCTCCAGCGAGGAGCCGCCCTGGTAGACGTTGACCGACTGCGCGCCGTTGATATTGACCTCGCGCTTCTTCGGGTCGTACTGCGGGTTGCCACCGATCAGCGCGGCGCGCTCGCGGAAGCGGTCGGTGACGCCGTACAGGGCCCACACGCCATTGGTGGAGTTTTCCTGGTTGTAGTCGGCGATCCAGCGCAGGCTGAAGTCGTCGTTCGGCTCGAACAGCAGCTGGCCGCGCGCGCCCTCGCGATCGCCGCCGACGAAGGTGCGGTCGTCGTGGCGGTTGTCGATGTAGCCGTCGTCGCGGGTGCGGTAGAGCGACAGGCGCCCGGCCAGGGTCTCGGTCAGCGGCCCGGAGACGGTGCCCTTGCCCTGGAACAGGCCGCGCTCGCCGCCGGTGATCTCGACGCTGCGCTCGGGGGTGAAGGTCGGCTTGCGGGTGCTGATGTTGATCACCCCGGCCGTGGTGTTCTTGCCGAACAGGGTGCCCTGGGGGCCGCGCAGCAGTTCCAGCTGCTCCACGTCGAGCAGGTCGAACACGGCCATGCCCGGTCGGCCCAGGTAGATGTTGTCCAGGTAGATGCCGGCGCTGCCCTCCAGGCCGTCGCTGGCCGGGTTGTTGCCGATGCCGCGCACCGCGACGCTGGACTGGCGCGCGTGGATGTAGGCGACGTTGACGCTGGGCAGCACCTGCTGCAGGTCCTGCACCTTGTACACCTTCTGCTGCTCCAGGGTGGCGCCGCTGAGGGTGGTGATGGGGGTCGGCACGTCCTGCACGTTCTCCTCGCGGCGGCGCGCGGTGACGGTGACCTTGCCCAGCGCCACGTCCTCCTCGGCGCCCGGCGTGGCGACGCCCGGCGTAGCGACGCTCGGCGCGGCGGCGGCCTCCTCGGCCAGCACATGGCCCGGCGCGGCCAGGGCCAGCAGCAGGGTCAGGGCATATTCGGGTGTCGCCACGCGCCACGGCGAGAGCGGCCGGGAGCGTGGCAGCGAGAAGGGTCTGGCGAGGGTCTGCGGCGTTCGGAGATGACTCATGGTGTGTTCCTTGGCTGATCGCCCGCCGCCGGATGCGGGCGGCAGCGGGCCGCATCGCGCACGCGGGGCGATGGCGGAAACGGTCGGGGTGGTGGGGGTCGGGCCGGGAAGGCCCGGCAACGGATCAGCGACAGCGCGGCGCGGACCACGGGGAAACGGATGCCCGCATGACAGTGCCCTCGGATTGCTCGGCCATATTCATATTCTTTTTTGATCTAGTTTTATTAATTTACTTAGATTGACGGAATAAGAGCCTGCATTTAAAACCTGCACCACGGAAGGCACAAATGCCTTCGTCCTATATTTTCAATGCCGGTAACGCATCATGGATTTGCGCCAGCTCCGCTATTTCCTCGCTCTCCACGAACACCGCAGCTTCGTCCGCGCAGCCGATGCCATGGGCATCACCCAGCCGGCCTTCAGCCGCAGCATCCAGGGCCTGGAGCACGAGCTGGGCTGCGTGCTGGTGGACCGCGCCAGCAAGGACCTGCGGCCCACGCCGGAGGGCCAGGTGGTGCTGCAGCACGCCCTGGCGCTGGTACGCGGCGCCAGCAACCTGACCCACGAAATCAACCAGATGACCAAGCTCGACGCCGGCGAGCTGCGCTTCGGCTGCGGCCCGGCGCTGGCCGCGCGCCTGGTGCCGGACGCCCTGCTGCAGTTCATGCAGCGCTACCCGCGCATCCGCGCGCGCTTCGAGGTGAACAACTGGGAGAGCCTGAGCCGCAGCCTGGGGCGCGACGAGATCGAGTTCTTCATCGCCGACATCCGCCACTTCGAGTCCGACCCCAGCGTGCAGACCCAGGCGCTGCGGCCACGACCCGGCCTGTTCTTCTGCCGCCCCGGGCACCCGCTGCTGATCAAGGAGAGCCTGTCGACCAACGACCTGTTCGACTACCCGCTGGCCGCCACGCGCATCCCCATGGGCGCGCGCAAGGCGCTGGCCAACCTCAGCGGCAAGGCCAGCTTCGAGCCACAGCTGGAGTGCGAGCATTTCCCCCTGCTGGAGGAACTGGTGCGGCGCAGCGACGCCATCGGCATCGCCACCTTCGAGTCGCTGGGGCAGCACCTGCGCAGCGGCGAGCTGGTGCAACTGCACCTGCGCAACCTGCCGACCAACCTGGACAGCCTGCAGGCGCGCTGCGGCATCGTCACCCGCACCGGCTTCCGCCTGTCGCCGGCGGCCAAGGCGATGATCGAGCTGCTGATCGAGCTGGACGGCCAGCAGAGCCAGACGGCCGCCGCCTGACGAGTGTTGCCGGAGCAACAGCCGGGCAACTGTCCGCCGGGCAACAGCGAATCAACAGTTCGCCCGCCGGACAACAGCCGCGTCCGGCGCAGAAAAACGCCAAACCATTGATTGGCAAGGATTTAACGGCATGGAACGGGACTTGCTCTGGAACAGGCCCCGCCCCCTGCCAAAGGAACACCAACCATGAGCACCTCCTTCAACGTCGTCGCTGTCTCGGGTGGAGCCTATCGCCCGTCGCGCACCCAGGTCCTGACCGTGGCCCTCGTCGAGGCCCTCGGCCGGCACCTGGACTTCGACAGCCGACTGATCGAGCTGGGCGACATCGCCCGGCCGGTCGGAGGCGCCCTGTCGCGCGGCGAACTGCCCGCCGACGTGGAAGCGCAGCTCGCCGCCATCGAGCGCGCCGACCTGCTGATCGTCGCCGCGCCGGTCTACCGCGGTTCCTACCCGGGCCAGTTCAAGCACCTGTTCGACCTGATCGACCAGCACGCGCTGATCGACACCCCGGTGCTGCTGGCCGCCACCGGCGGCAGCGAGCGCCATGCGCTGGTCATCGATCACCAGCTGCGCCCGCTGTTCAGCTTCTTCCAGTCGCTGACCCTGCCCATCGGCGTGTACGCCGCCGAGGCCGACTTCCACGACTACCGCATCGCCAGCGCGGCGCTGCAGGCGCGCGTCGAGCTGGCCGCCGAACGGGCCGCCCAGGTGCTGCGCGGCGCGACCGAGCCGCGCGCCGCCGCGCTGCGCAAGATCGCCTGACGAGCCGAGCGGGAAGACCACCATGAGCCTGAATCAGCAACCCACCCTCCTCAAACCGCTGCAGACCGCGCGCCGCCTCGCCGCCCAGTTCGCCGAGACCGCGGTGGAGCGCGACGCCCGTGGCGGCACGCCGAAGGCCGAGCGCGACGCGCTGCGCGCCAGCGGCCTGCTGGCGCTGGCGATCCCCACCCAGTTCGGCGGCATCGGCGCCAGCTGGAGCGAAATCTTCGAGGTGAACCGCGAGTTCGCCCGGGTCGACAGCTCCATCGCCCACGTCTTCGGCTTCCAGCACTTGATGCTGGCCACCGTGCGCCTGTTCGCCCGCCCCGAGCAGTGGCAACCCTGGTTCGAGCAGACCGCGCGCAAGAACTGGTTCTGGGGCAACGCCCTCAACCCGCTGGACACCCGCACCGTGGTGAAGAAGTTCGACGGCTGGTACGAGTTCTCCGGCAAGAAGAGCTTCTGCTCCGGCGCCAGCGACTCGGAGATGCTGATCGCCTCCGCCGTGGACGAGGGCGCCGGCGGCAAGCTGCTGATCGCCGCCATCCCCAGCGGCCGCACCGGCATCAGCCTGCACGACGACTGGGACAACATCGGCCAGCGCCAGACCGACAGCGGCAGCGCCACCTTCGAGCGGGTACGGGTCGAGCACGGCGAGCTGCTGCTCGACCCCGGCCCGCTGAGCACGCCGTTCGCCTGCCTGCGCCCACTGATCGCCCAGCTGCACTTCGCCAACCTGTTCCTCGGCATCGCCGAAGGCGCCTTCGAGGAGGCGCGCCAGTACAGCCTCAAGGAGAGCCGCCCCTGGTTCCGCTCCAGCGCCCGCCACAGCAGCGAGGACCCGTACATCCTGCGCCACTACGGCGAGTTCTGGGTCGGCCTGGAGAGCGTGCGCCTGCTCATCGAGCGCGCCGCCGCCCAGCTCGACGAGGCCTGGAGCAAGGAGCACGCGCTGAGCACCGAGGAACGCGCCCAGCTGGCGCTGGCCATCGGCACCGCCAAGGTGGCCGCCACCCGCCACGGGCTCGACCTGTGCAACCGGCTGTTCGAAGTCACCGGCGCGCGCGCCACCCACGCCTCGCTGCGCCTGGACCGTTTCTGGCGCAACCTGCGCACCCAGACCCTGCACGACCCCGTGGACTACCGCATCCACGAGCTGGGCGACTGGGCACTGAACGGCACGCGCCCTACCCCGTCCTTCTACTCGTAAGGCACGCCCATGCAACTGCTGACCCTCCCCCCGTCACCGACACTGGCCACCTCGATCAGGGCGACCGCTCAGGTCTTCGAAGACCCCAGATCGCAGGCGCTGCTCGCCCATCTGCAACAGGTCGCCCCCAGCGAGGCCAGCGTCCTGATCATCGGCGAAACCGGTACGGGCAAGGAGCTGGTCGCGCGTCACATCCACAACCTCAGCGGCCGGCGCAACGGCCCGTTCGTGGCGGTCAACTGCGGCGCCTTCTCCGAGTCGCTGGTGGAAGCCGAACTGTTCGGCCATGAGAAGGGCGCCTTCACCGGCGCCCTGGCGGCCAAGGCCGGCTGGTTCGAGGAAGCCAACGGCGGCACCCTGTTCCTCGACGAGATCGGCGACCTGCCGATGCCGATCCAGGTCAAGCTGCTGCGCGTGCTGCAGGAGCGCGAGGTGGTGCGCCTGGGCTCGCGCAAGAGCATCCCGATCAACGTGCGGGTGCTGGCGGCGACCAACGTGCACCTGGAAAAGGCGATCAACGCCGGCCACTTCCGCGAGGACCTGTACTACCGCCTCAACGTGGTCAGCCTGCAGCTGCACCCGCTGCGCGAGCGGCCCGGCGACATCCTGCCGCTGGCCCGCCACTTCATCGCCGAGTACAGCCGGCGCCTGGGTTACGCCGAAGTCAGCCTGGGCGAGGACGCCCGCCAGCGCCTGGCCGGCTACGACTGGCCGGGCAACATCCGCGAGCTGGAAAACGTCATCCACCACACCCTGCTGATCTGCCGCGACCAGTTGATCCGCGCCGAGGACCTGCACCTGTCCAACCTGCGCATCGAGCGCGAGGAAGACAGCCGGCCACGCGCGGAGAGCGCCGACGAGCAGCTGCTGCGGGCCTTCCACCGGCTGTTCGAGGAACAGGGCGGGGCGCTGCACGAGAAGGTCGAGGACGCCCTGCTGCGCGCCGCCTACCGCTTCTGCCACCACAACCAAGTGCACACCGCCAACCTGCTGGGGCTGTCGCGCAACATCACCCGCAGCCACCTGATCCGCATCGGCGAACTGGTGGTGAACAAACGCCGGCCGGTGGAGAGCCCCTCCGCCAGCCGGGTCATCAACCTTTCGATCTGAACGACAGACGCCATGTCACCCGCCAACGCCAGAACCGTAGGGTGCGCCGCGCGCACCGATGCGCACGGTGCCCTGCGGCGGCCGACGGGGACCATGGCCACACAAGAATGCCACGCGTGCACCCCCACCCTATCGACGATGGCAACGAGGACAACATCATGAGTCTGGATATCTTCTGGTTCCTGCCTACTTCCGGCGACACTCGCTACCTGGGCCACTCGGCCAGCGGCCGGCCGGCCACCAACGCCTACATGCGGCAGATCGCCGTGGCCGCCGACCAGCTCGGCTACGACGGCCTGCTGATCCCCACCGGGGCGAGCTGCCTCGACCCCTGGGTGACCGCCGCCAGCCTGGTGCCGGTGACCCAGCGCATCAAGCTGCTGGTGGCCCTGCGCACCTCGCTGGGCAACCCCACCGCCTCGGCGCGCCAAGCGGCCAGCCTGGACCAGGCCAGCGGCGGACGCCTGCTGCTCAACGTGGTGCCCGGCGGCGACGCCACCGAACTGGCCGCCGACGGCGTGTTCCTCCAGCACGACGAGCGCTACGAGGCCTCCGACGAATTCCTCACCATCTGGCGCCGCCTGCTCGAAGGCGAGACCGTCGACTTCACTGGCAAGCACCTCCGGGTCGAGGGCGCGCAGAACTTCTTCCCGCCCGTGCAGCAGCCCTATCCGCCGCTGTACTTCGGCGGCTCCTCCCCCGCCGCCCACGAACTGGCGGCCAAGCACGTGGACGCCTACCTGACCTGGGGCGAGCCGCCGGCCGCCGTGGCCGAGAAGATCGCCGACGTGCGTGAGCGCGCCGCCAAGCACGGCCGCACCGTGCGCTTCGGCGTGCGCCTGCACGTGATCGTGCGCGAGACCAACGAGGCCGCCTGGGCCGCCGCCGACGAGCTGATAAGCCACCTCGACGACGCCACCATCGCCGCCGCCCAGGCCAACTACGCCAAAATGGACTCCGAGGGCCAGCGGCGCATGGCCGCGCTGCACGGCGGCGACCGCAACAAGCTGGAAGTGGCACCCAACCTGTGGGCCGGCGTCGGCCTGGTGCGCGGCGGCGCCGGCACCGCGCTGGTCGGCGACCCCGAGACCGTGGCCGCGCGCCTGCTGGAATACGCCGAACTGGGCGTCGACAGCTTCGTGCTGTCCGGCTACCCGCACCTGGAAGAGGCCTACCGCTTCGCCGAGCTGGTGTTCCCGCTGCTGCCCGGCAAGGGCAAGGTCACCGTGGACGGCGCCTTCACCGGCGGCGCCTTCGACGTGCGCGCCGGCAAGGAGAAGGTGGCATGAAGGTCATCGACCTGCGCTGCCGGCCGGCCTTCCTGCATCCCTTCTTCGGCGGCGTGCCGGGCTCGCCCGAGCATGACGTGGCCCGCTGGCTCAACCGGCGCGTGGGCACCCGGGGCGCGGACGACCACTTCGAGCGCTCGCTGACCCAGGAGGGCTTCCTCGCCGAAGTGCGCGAGGCCGGCCTGCACAAGGCAGTGGTGGTTGGCCGCCACACGCCGGGCCAGCACCTGCCCAACGACCGCATCCACGGCATCGTCCACGGCCACGCCGAACTGCTCGGCGTCGGCTCGGTGGAGCCGGCGCTGCAGGGCGTGGAAGGCGCGCTGGCGGAAATCGACCGTGCCATCGACGTGCTCGGCCTGGCCGGCATCGACCTGGAGCCGGGCTTCGCCGAGCCGGCGCGGCACCCGGACGACGCGCTGTACTGGCCGATCTACGAGCACCTGCAGCAACGCGGCATCCCGCTGTTCCTGATGAGCGGGCCGACCACCCCGGACCCGGCCTACAACGACCCCGGCCGCCTGGCGGCCGTGGCCCGCGCCTTCCCGGAGCTGCGCATCGTCGCCTACCACGGCTACTGGCCCAACGTGCAGCAGGCCATCGGCGTGGCCTTCCGCTACGAAAACATCTCCCTGGTGCCGGACATGTACCTGTTCCTGCCCGGCAGCGAAGGCTACGTGCAGGCGGCCAACGGCTTCCTCGCCGACCAGCTGCTGTTCGGCTCGTCCTACACCTTCCGCCCGATCCGCCAGAGCATCGAGGACGCCCAGCGCCTGGGACTGAAGGACGAGGTGCTGGAGAAGTTCTTCCACGGCAACGCCGAGCGCCTGTTCGGCCTGTGAAACCTCCGCTAGGGTGACGCGCGGCCGCCCGGCCGCGCGCTCCCGGAGGACGAGACACCCATGCACACCCCCACCCGCTGGCAATCCCCGAGCATCCCGCAGCTGCAGACCCACCTGGCAGACTTCCGCGACTGGGTGCTCTGCGGCGGCCACTCCGTGGACGCCCTCCTCGGCCGCCAGACCCGCGCCCACGGCGACATCGACATCGGCGTGCTCCGCTCCCGGCTGACGGCCTGCCTGAACGCCATCGGCCGCGAACGGGTGTTCCTCTGCGACCCGCCGGGCCAGCACCGCGCCTGGGACGGCGGCGAGGTGCCGGCGCGGGTCCACGACATCTGGATCAGCGATGCCACGCGGGAACACTGGGTCCTGCAGATCCTGGTATTCGACGACGAAGGCGACGAGGTCTACTATCGCCGCGACCCGCGCATCCGCTGGCCGCAGTGCAGCCACGCCGTCGCCGGCGCGGACGGCATCGCCCTGCTCAACCCGCTGATCACCTTCCTCTACAAGGCCAACCGCCAGGCGCTGGAAGACAAGGACGCGCAGGACCTCGGCAACCTGATCGCCGCCCTGCCCGACCTGCTCCGGCGCTGACATCACCGTTCAAGGACCATCCCCATGCCCCGCCAGATACGCGCCAAGGCGCTCTGCCTGTTTCGCCAGGGCGACCGCATCCTGGTCAACCAGGCTCACGACGCCATCAAGCAGCAGGACTACTGCCGCCCGCTGGGCGGCGGCATCGAGTTCGGCGAGACCTCGGCCGAGGCCCTGGTGCGGGAAATCCGCGAGGAGCTGGGCGCCGAAGTCGTCAACCTGCGCAAGCTCGGCACCCTGGAGAACCTGTTCATCTACAACGGCGAGCCCGGCCACGAACTGGTGGTGATCTACGACGGCGAGTTCGCCGATGCCTCACTGTACGAGCGGCCGTTCCTGGCCGGCGAGGAAAGCAACGGCGAACCCTTCCAGGCCCGGTGGCGCACCCTCGACTCGTTCTCCGCCGAGCTGCCACTGTATCCCGATGGCCTGGCGGCGTTGCTGCGCTAGACCTCGGATCGCTTGCGAACTGTGACCCATAGAGTCACAATCCCTCGACCTTCCAAGGATCGGGAGCGGCAAGGCGATGATCGTCAGTTTCAGGCACAAGGGCTTGCACCTCTTCCACGAGACCGGCAACACCCGGGGCATCCAGGCCGCCCATGGCGCCCGCCTGAAACGCCAGTTGCAGATACTGGACCGCGCCACCGTACCCGGTGACCTGAACGTGCCGGGCTGGCGCCTCCACCCGCTGCGGGGCGACCTGGCCGGCTTCTGGTCCATCACGGTATCCGGCAACTGGCGGCTGATCTTCCGCTTCATCGGCTCAGACGTGGAGCTGGTCGACTATCTGGATTACCACTGAGCAGGAGAACCGACATGCCTCTCTACAATCCTCCTCATCCCGGCGAGACCCTGCGCGAAGACGTACTGCCCGCCCTGGGCCTGAGCGTCACCGCGTTCGCCAGGCACCTGGGCTATTCCCGCGAGGCCCTGTCGCGGGTGCTCCACGGCCACACGGCGATCTCGCCCGACCTGGCCCTGCGCCTGGAAATGGCGGGCATCAGCAGCGCCCGCCTCTGGCTCGGCATCCAGGCCGACTACGATCTGTGGCAGGCCCGCCAGCGTCCGCTGCCGGCCATCACCAGGCTCGATCACGCGGCCTGACGCGTCGGGGCGAGTGTAACCCACCCCGTTCTCACGCCCCTCCGGGCTCCCGGTTCAATGCCCGTGGTGCTGCATCCCCTGGCCCTGGCTCGCCGGCGGATCGCGCAGCACCGGCACCTCGACCTGCACCTCGCCGGCGTGCTCGAAGCGCAGGGTCAGCGGGAAGCGGTCGCCGTCGGTGTGCTGCTTCGGCAGGTCGAACAGCATCACGTGGTAGCCCATGGGGGCGAAGGCCACCGAGCCGTTCGCGGGGATGTCCACGGCGGTGACCTGCTGCATCTTCATCATGCCATTCTGGTGCAGGTGCTCGTGCAGTTCCGCCTTGCCGGCGGCCGGGGTCGCGGCGCCCAGCAGGCGGTCGGCGCCGCCTTCGTTGCGCACGGTGAAGTACACCGCGGCCGTGGGCGCCGTGGGCGGCATCTCCCGCGACCAGGGCGCGTCGATGTGCAGCGCGCCGCCATCGTCGTGCCCGTGGGCAGCGGCCATGGCGGGCAAGCCCGCCAGGGTGGCGAGGAGGAGGAATCCGGTCAGCTTCATGGGGTGTCTCCTTGGGGGATGAGTGTTCGCAGGATACGCCGGCGGCGGCCGCGCAGGCGGCGCCAGCCGAGGACGATGCCGGTGACGCTGATGGCCAGGCCGCCGAGGCTGAAGGCGATCATCAGCGCCTCGCGCAGCCGCGGGCGCTCCAGCAGCGGTTGCCAGTCCCAGCTGTGCAGCAGGTTGAACAGCCAGCGCGAGGTGCGCTGGCGGGCGTCGAGCTGTTCCAGCAGCGCGCCGCTGTATGGGTCGAGGTGTAGCCAGGTGGCGGCCGGATCGTCGAAGCGCACACGCAGCACGGGCAGGCGCCGGCTCTGGTGGCCGTACATGCTCTGCTCGGCGCGCCGGTAGTAGTAGGCGTCGTAGTCCTCCAGCCAGTCGAAGCGCACGGCGCCGGCGGGCCGCATGGCGCGGGCGGCACTTTCCAGGGTGGCAGCGGGCAGCCGCTGCAGCACGACGGCGCCCTCGGCGACCGGCAGGATGCGACTGTCGCCCGCGCCGTCGTAGGCCACCCGGTAGACCTCGCCGCCGACCACCTGCCAGTGCAGCTCGCGCACGGCCAGCCCGGCCTGGCGGAAACGCTCCAGGGTCTCGGCCACCGGCTGCGGGTCGCTGCCGGCGCCCAGCTCGGCGCCGCGATAGGCGGCGGCCGGCAGCGTCGATGCGCTGGCGAACAGGCGCCAGGGGTTCATCGACATCAGGCCGCTGAAGATCCAGGCGATCAGCACCAGGCCGAACAGCAGGCCGCCGAGGTGGTGCCAGCGGGCGAAGCCGCCCGCGTAGGGCGAGCGCGAGCCGCTGCGGTAGGGTCTGCCGAAGCGCCAGCGCAGCAGGCCGACGGCCTGGCCGAGCACGGCCATGAGGGTGGCGGCCAGCGACAGGTAAATGACGATGGGTGTCCACCAGGCGCTGTCGCGCAGCGGATACAGCCAGTGCAGCCAGGCGCCCAGCCAGTTCCAGGCCCGCTCGGTGCGGCTGGCGTCGCGCACCACGGCGCCGGTGCGGCCGGAGACGTAGAGCAGGCTGCCGGCCGCGTCGTCCACCTGCACCCGGTGCAGCGGCCGGTCGCGGTCGAGGGCCCGCGAGCGGCTCCAGGCGTCTTCCTGGATGCGGTCGAAGTAGCGCACCGGCGCGGTGCCGGCGAACTGCCGCGCACTGGCCAGCGCGGCGGCCGCGTCGACCTGCTCGATCCGCCGGCCGCTGCGGCCATCCACTGCCAGGCGGGTGCCGTCGGCGTAGTCGAGCAGGTAGCGCGGGCCGCCCGCCACGCTGCTCAGGCGCAGCGCCTGCGGGGCGTCGCCGCGGCCGCTGGCCGCCAGGGCCCGGACCGGGTCGACGCAGCAATCCTGCGCCGGCAGCTCGGGCAGGTGGGCCAGGTGTTCCGCCGGCGTCAGCTTGGGGTAGCCGACATAGAGCATGACCACGCCGGACACGAACCACAGCGCCATGAACAGGCACAGGACGATGCCCAGCCAGCGGTGCCAGAGGTACAGGTAGCGCTTCATCGCCGCCTCCTAGAACCGGGTATCGACCGCCACCTCGAAGCTGCGCGGCGCCCCCATGTAGTACTGGCTGCCGTAGGCCTGCCTGGCGTAGACCTCGTCGGTGAGGTTACGCACGCGGGCGGTGATGGCGGTGTGCTCGTCGACCCGGTAGCGGGCGAACGCGCCGTACAGGGTGTAGGACGGCGCCTCCAGGGTGTTGGCGTTGTCGGCGAACACCGCGTCGACATAGCGCACGTCCACCCCGGCGGCCCAGGACGGCGCGATGTCGTAGGTCAGCCAGAGGTTGGCGACGTTGTCCGGCACGTTGACCGGGGTGTTGCCCTTGCGCGACACGGAGACGCCGCCGACCGCCTCGTTGAAGCGGTCGTACTCGGCCTCGACGTAGGCGTAGTTGGCCTCGGCCAGCAGCTTGGGGGTGATCTGCAGCTTGCCGGCCAGCTCGATGCCGCGCGAGGTCTGCTGGCCGGCCTGGACGGTGAGGTTGGGGTTGCTCGAATCGCGCACGGCGAAGTCGCGGCGGACGATCTGGTACAGCGCCACAGTGGCCGAGCCGCGCCCGTCGAAGAAGTCGAACTTGCTGCCGGCCTCCCACTGCTCGCCCTCGGAGAGGTCGAACAGGCCGACGTTGGAGTAGGTGGCCGAGGCCAGGGCGCCGGCCGGCAGGTCGGCGGAGGTGCTGTATTGCAGGTAAAGGTTGGCCGTGGGTGTGAGGTCGTAGAGCAGGGCGACGCGCCCGCTGAGCGGCTCCCAGGTGCGCTCGAAGTAGGCCGGGCTGGTGGGCGATACCGGGCCGTAGTTGGTCACCTCCATGTCCAGGTGGTCGTAGCGCAGGCCGGTGAGCAGCGCCAGGCGCTCGCTCAGCATCAGGCGGTTTTCCAGGAACACGGCGGCGGTGGTGATCTCGTGGCGGCGCTGCTTGCGCAGGCCGGCGTTGACCCCGGGGATGTCGTCGAAGCTGCCCGGGTCGAAGCGGTCGGGGTCGACCGTGTCGCTCCAGGCGCTGCCGGTGGGGTGCAGGGTCTGGCGCATGCGCGAGTAGTCCAGGCCCAGCGACCATTGGCTGGCGAGGTCGAACAGGGCGGCGTCGTGGCGCAATTCGAGGCGGTTGCCGAGCACGTTCTGGTCGTGCCGCTGCAGGTAGGCGCCGGAGCGCACCACGTCGCCGGCCGCGTTGTAGGCCTAGGTCTCCAGGTTGCGGTAGTCGCGCTGGGCGGCGTAGTGGTAGAGGGTGTTCTGCAGGCTGCTGGCCTCGCCCAGATGGTAGTCGGTGATCGAGCGCAGCCAGCGCACGCGCTGCTCGTAGCGGCCGTCACCGACGTTGTAGTTCTCGAAGCGGCGGCTGCGGTCGATCTTCAGGGTGTCCCTGCCGCGCAGGACCGGCGAGCCCCAGTACGGGCTGTCTTCCTGGTCCTCCAGGTATTCCAGCGCCAGGGTATGGCTCAGGTCCGGGGTGAAGTCGCTGAGCAGGGAGATGGCGAAGCTGTTGGTCTCGCGCCGGTTGCGGTCAATGTAGCCGTTGCCGTCGCCACGGCTCACGTCCAGGCGCAGGAAGTGCCGGGCGTCGGCGCCGCCCAGGGCGCGGTTGAGGCCCAGCGAGACCTCGGAGTCGTCAAAGCTGCCGTAGCGCAGGCGGCCCTCGAACAGGCTCTCGTCGCGGCTGGCCAGGCGCGAGATGTAGTTGATCGAGCCGCCCACAGCGCCCGCACCGTAGAGGAAGGTGGACGGCCCGCCGATCAGCTCGACGCGGTCGATCATCCAGGCGTCCACCGGCCGTGTGGCGCTGCTGTAGCCCAGGTTGATGCCGTTGAACAGCTGGGTGATCTGGTTTTGGGTGAAGCCGCGGTAGGAGACGAAGCCGCCGTAGCCGGGGTTGGCCGAGGCGTTCACGCCGGTCATGGCATTGATCACGTCCTGGGTGTCCTTGGCACCGCGCTCCTCGATCACGGCGCGGTCGGAGACGCTGACCGAGGCCGGCGTTTCCCGCGCCGTGAGGCCCAGCCGCGAGCCGGTGCGGATCGGCTGGTCGAGGGTCAGGCCGGAGGGTCTGTCCTGCTCGCCCTCGATGGTCAGGGCGTCGAGTTTCAACGGGGCGTGGTCCGCCCATGCGATGGCGCTGGTGCTCATCAGGAGCACCAGCGAGGTGTTCTTCAATGACATGTCTGGCTTCCAGGCGGAAAGGGCTGTGCGGGTCCGCGTGGGCGGACCCCGGGCGTCATGCGTGGAAGGCGGCGGGCGAGGCGCGGGGGTTGAGGCTGTGGCGCAGGAAGCGCGGCGGCGGTTGCGCCCACAGGGTGGCGATGGGCGCGGGCCCACCGGCGGCGGGCAGCAGGTCGATGCCCCAGCCGGCGGTATTGACCGCCACCGAGGCACCGAACGAGGAACACAGCGGGCAATCCATCGCCTGGACGGCGGAGCCGCCGTGGGAGGCGTCGCCCAGGTCGATGCTCGGGCCGTTGCCACCGACCAGCGAGCAGAACCCGCCGCCGAGCCCGCTGAGGGCGAGGCCGGAAGCCTGGCCGTGGTGCAGACCGCAGGCGAACAGGCCCAACAGGAGGCTGCAGTACAGCGTCCAGGTGGTCAGCGCGCGGTGGCGGGAAATGAGCTTCATGGAGCGGAAATCTAGCACCGGCCCCGGGATGCCGAAAGCCGGGCTGGCGATTTGTCGCACACCCGTCCGGTGGCTCGCTTCCGCTTCCGAGAGAGCGGGCTTGCCCGCGAAGCCCTTTGCGGCCCCGGTTCGCGGCACCGGCTTGCGGACCAAATACACGCCTACAGAAAGCCCGCGCCTGCAGAACGGCCAGCCCGCCCTCCGCCGCCCTCGGCGCGACGCTTGCGCAGCGGCCCCGAAGGGCAAGCACCCCTGGCAAACAGCCTGCGCCTGGAACCACCGTCACCCAGCCCAAGCTCCACGGAATGCCAAGAACCTATTGAAAGAATTTCTCATCCAAGTGTATCGTTATTACATAACATTATGGAGACTACCCCATGAAACCCGGCATCCACCCCACCTACCGCCCCGTCCTGTTCCACGACACCTCCGCCAACGTGTTCTTCCTGATCGGCTCCACCGTGGAGACCGACCGGACCCACGTCCACGAAGACGGCAACACCTACCCCTACGTCGCCCTGGACGTATCCAGCGCCTCCCACCCGGTCTACACCGGCCAGCAACGCCAGACCAAGAGCGAAGGCCGGGTCGCGGGCTTCCAGAAGCGCTTCGCCGGGTTCGTGTCGTCCGCCGGCAAGAGCTGATCCGCAGGGGTGCGGGCCTCTTCGATCCGCACCAAAAAAGAAACACTATAACGTCATTAAAAAGAGATCGGCGAGCCTCGCTCGCCGCTCCATCTGCCCCTGAAACCCTAGACATGAGGTCAACATGAACCGTCGTCACCCCCTGGCCTGGGCCATCGCCCTCGCGCTGGCGCCCAACGCTCCCCTGCTGGCCGCCGAAACCCGGGAACCGCTGCAGCTCGGCTCCTCGGTGATCAGCGCCAGCGCCCTGAACAGCACCCTCGCCGAGATGGCCAGCCCCGCCGAGGTGCTGGAGGGCGAGGAACTGGTGCAGCGCCGCGAGTCCACCCTGGGCGAGACCCTCAACGGCCTGCCGGGCGTGCATTCCAGCAGCTTCGGCGCGGGCGCCAGCCGGCCGGTGATCCGCGGCCTGGACGGCGCGCGGGTAAAGGTACTGAGCGACGGCGTGGACGTGCTCGACGCCTCGACCATCAGCCCCGACCACGCGGTGACCAGCGAGCCGCTGCTGGCCGAGCGCATCGAGGTGCTCAAGGGGCCGGCCACGCTGCTCTACGGTGGCGGCGCCATCGGCGGGGTGGTCAACGTGCTGGACAAGCGAATTCCCACCCGGGTGCCGGAGAAGGGCTACGAGGGCGAACTGGAGCTGCGCGCCAACACCGTCGCCAACCAGGGCGCGGGGGTGTTCGGCATCACCGCCGGCAGCGGCAACTTCGCCGTGCGCGCCGAGGGCACCAAGCGCCAGGACAACGAGTACGAGATTCCCGGCTCACCGGGCAAGCAGGCCGGCTCCTTCAACGACACCGACAGCTACAGCCTGGGCGCCAGCTTCATCGGCGAGCGCGGCTACCTGGGCCTGGCCTACGGCGAGCAGAACCTGAGCTACGGGCTGCTCGCCCACGAGCATGCCGACTGCCACACCCACGCCGCCCGCGACTGGCACTGCGTCGGCGAGGAGGACGGCCACGGCGGACACGGCCACGACGAGGATGAACACGGCCACGACGATCACGATCACGATCACGATCACGAAGATGAGCATGACCACGACCACGGCCATGATCACGACCACGCCGGCGTGCCCTACATCAAGATGAAGCAGAAGCGCTGGGACCTGCGCGGCGAGCTGAACGACCCGCTGCCGGGCTTCGAGCTGGCCCGGCTGCGGGTCGGCCACAGCAACTACAGCCACGACGAGATCGAAGGCGGCGAGGCGGCCACGCGCTTCAGCAACGACGCCACCGACGCGCGCCTCGAACTGACCCATGAACCGCTGTTCGGCTGGCGCGGCGTGCTCGGCGGGCAGACCCAGCGCCGCGACTTCCAGGCCCTGGGCGAGGAGGCCTACGTGCCGCCGACCCTGACCCGCAACCACGCGCTGTTCCTGCTCGAGGAATACAGCGTCGGCGACTGGCGCTACGAACTGGGCCTGCGCCACGAATGGCAGGACATCGACGCCGAGGGCGAGCCCGACACCAGCCACAGCGGCACCTCGGTATCCGCCGGCGCGGTCTGGACCTTCGCCCCGGAATACTCGCTGGGCTTCTCCCTGTCGCGCTCCCAGCGCCTGCCCACCGCCGAGGAGCTGTACGCCAACGGCCCGCACGCGGCCACCCGCACCGTCGAGCTGGGCAACGTCGACCTGGACGAGGAGACCTCGCACAACGCCGAGCTGACCCTGCGCAAGTTCGCCGGGCGCACCACCTTCAGCTTCAGCCTGTTCCGCAACCAGGTCAGCGACTTCATCTATGCGGCGGACACCGGCCACGACGTGGGCGGCGGCTACCGCGAGATCGAGTACCGCCAGCAGGACGCGGTGCTGACCGGCGCCGAGGGCTCGGTCACCTACGCGCTCACCGACGCCACCGACATCACCCTGTTCGGCGACCACGTACGCGGCAAGCTCAAGGGCGACGGCGACCTGCCGCGCATCCCGGCGGACCGCCTCGGCGTGCGCGTCAACCAGGCGTTCACCCCGGCCGTCAGCGGCGAACTGGAGTTCTACCGGGTGCAGCGCCAGGACGACCTCGCCGACTACGAAACCGAGACCTCGGGCTACAACATGCTCGGCGCCGGCCTGAGCTATCGCGGCGCGCTGAACGAGACCAGGTACCAGCTGTTCCTCAAGGGCAACAACCTGCTCGACGAGCGCGCCCGCAACCACAGCTCCTTCATCAAGGACGACGTGCTGCTGCCGGGCCGCAACCTCACCGTGGGCATGCGCCTCAGCTTCTAGGCCGGCCCGACAACCACCCCGGCGCGCCGGGGTGGATGGCCGCGCAGGACACAGGGCACTCCCACCGCTCTTGTGGGAGGGGCCTTGGCCCCGAGCTTTTCTGCCCCTGGCAAAAGCTCGCGGACAAGTCCGCTCCCACACATCCCCCGCATCCAGTCGCAGGAGCTAGGCTCAGGCAAGCCCGCCGCTCTTGTGGGAGGGGCCTTGGCCCCGAGCTTTTCTGCTCCCGGTAAAAGCTCGCGGACAAGTCCGCTCCCACACATCCCCTCCGTATCCCAGTCCCAGGAGCTAGGCTCAGGCAAGCCCGCCGCTCTTGTGGGAGGGGCCTTGGCCCCGAGCTTTTCTGCCCCGGTAAAAGCTCGCGGACAAGTCCGCTCCCACACATCCCCCGCATCCCAGTCGCAGGAGCTAGGCCCGGGCAAGCCCACCGCTCTTGTGGGAGGGGCCTTGGCCCCGAGTTTTTCTGATCCTGGTAAAAGCTCGCGGACAAGTCCGCTCCCACATATCCCCCCGTATCCCAGACGCTCCCGAGCCATGGGCAAGGCCGCCGCATCCCGCTACAGTGGCGCCCCATGCCGACACCGCCCTCCCCCCTCGACGCCTACCGCCAGGCCCTGGCGCGCGGCGAGCTGTACCCGGACGCCGCCCAGCAACGCGCCGCCGAATGCCTGGAGAGCTGCCGCGAAGCGCTGCGAACCGGGCGCCCGTGCCGCGGCGTGTACCTCTGGGGTCCGGTGGGCCGGGGCAAGACCTGGCTGCTCGACCGCTTCCACGAGAGCCTGACGGTGCCGTCGCGGCGCCAGCACTTCCATCAATTCATGCGCTGGGTCCACCAGCGCCAGTTCCAGCTCAGCGGCACCGCCGACCCGTTGCGCGCCCTGGCCCGCGAGCTGGCCGGCGAGGTGCGGGTGCTGTGCTTCGACGAGCTGTTCGTCAGCGACATCGGCGACGCCATGCTGATCGGCGGATTGCTGCGCGCGCTGCTCGACGAAGGGCTGGTGCTGGTCGCCACCTCCAACCAGCCGCCGGAGCAGCTGTACGCCGGTGGCTTCAACCGCGAGCGCCTGCTGCCGGCCATCGCCGCCCTGCAGGAGAAGCTGGACGTGGTGGAAGTGGACGGCGGCCAGGACCACCGCCTGCACCCCGGCGCCGCGGTGCAGCGCTACTGGGTCGACGACCCCGCCGCGCTGGCCGAAGCCTTCGCCCGCCTGGCCGGCACCGGCCCGGTGTCGGACGCGCCGCTGGAGCTGGGGCCGCGCCGGCTGCCGGTGATCCGCCAGGCGCCGGGCGCCGTGTGGCTGGACTTCACCACCCTGTGCGAGGGGCCGTACTCGACCCTGGACTTCATGCAGTTGTGCGAGCGCTTTCCGGCGATCCTCCTCGGCGGCGTGCCGTGCCTGTCCGGCGAGCCGCGCGAGGGGCGCATCGCCCGGGGCACCGAGGACGCCGCCGAGCGGGTGGTCGCCGGCGACCGCGAGCTGCCACGCCTGGCGCCCCACGACGACGGCGTGCGCCGCTTCATCGCCCTGGTCGACGAGTGCTACGACCGCCGTCGCCCGCTGTACCTGGAGGCGGCGGTGCCGCTGGACGCGCTGTACACCCGCGGCTACCTGGAATTCCCCTTCCGCCGCACCCTCAGCCGCCTGCGCGAGATGCAGCAGGCGCGCTACTGAGCGGCCGCCACGGCCTTGCGCTCGCCCAGCGCGGCGTCGAGGAACTTCGGCTCGGCCCAGTCGGCCACCACGAAGCCCTTGCGCACCAGGCGCTGCTCGGCGGCCAGGTCGACGCTCTGCTGCAGGCGGCCGAGGAAGCCGGCGTCCAGCTGCGGGTCGAAGATCTTGCTGAAGCTGGCGTTGTGCAGGTCGTTCTGCAGGATCAGCGTCGGGTAGTTGGCCAGGCCCGACACCAGGTCGATGTAGGCCTGCTTGTTGTGCTCGTCACGCAGCCAGGTCACGGCCTTCTGCTGGGCCTTGACCAGGCGCGCGGTGATCTCCGGGTGGCGGTCGACGAAGCGGCCGTCGGCCACCAGCACGCCCTGGATGCTGCCGACGCCACCGAGGTCGTCGGTGGACAGCGGCAGCTCGGCCACCCCGCGGGCCTTGAGCGCGATCAGGTTGGACAGGCCCCAGGTGGCGTCGATCTGCTTGGCCGCCAGCGCCGCGGTGGCGGCGTTGAAGTCCAGGTTGATCACCTGCAGGTCGCGTTCGGCGAGGCCCTGGCTGGCCAGCGCGGCGTCGAACGACAGCTGCGAGGCGGTGCCGCGGAAGATGCCGACGCGCTTGCCCTTGAGGTCGGCCAGGGTGTGGATGCCCGAGCCGGGCACCACGCCCAGGTAGTGCTTGATGTCGCGCGCGGTTGCGCTGAGCAGGCGGGTGTCCAGGCCGTTGGCCTTGCCGATGATGGCGGCCAGGTCGCCCAGGTAGGCGAAGTCCACCTGGCCGTTGGCGAGCGCCTCGTTGATCACCGGACCGGCGCCCTTGAAGAAGCTCCACTGCACCTTGATGCCGTCGGCGGCGAACTCCTGCTCGAAGATCTCCTGGGCGCGCAGCACGTCGACCACGCCGCCGCCGCTCGGCTGGCTGCCGGCGCTGACGTCGGGCACCGCGATGCGGATTTCCTCGACCCGGTCCGCCGCCTGGACGGGCGGCAGGTAGGCCAGCAGGCCGATCAGCGCCGGCGCGGCGAACAGCGCGGCGAAGGTAGTGAAGAGGCTTTTCATGGCGGTGGCTCCTGGAATGTCTGGCCCGGAGCGCGCGGTCGGCGCTCCCTTGGCCGGCACTTAGGCACGCCCGCCTTAGCGAATTTAAATACTAAAAGATTATTTTTTTATCACTTAAAGACCTAAACCAGCACCGCTGCGGCTTCCCGACCGAATGCCCGGCAGGCATAAAAAATATGAGCCAAAGGCATTGGCCGAGGCATGTGCACCTTCTTTAAATGACCGCTCTTATCACTCAATCGAATTGATATGAGCTTTTATATGCTTTTGTTGCAAATCGCTTATATCGGCCAGCGCGGGGGCGCCCCGCGATGAGCCTGGCCACCGCCCTGCCCCTGGGTCGCTCCCGCCCCACCGGCGAACACCTGTTGCCCTGGCTGCTGCCGATCGGCCTGCTGCTGCTCTGGCAGGCCGCCAGCCACTGGGGCTGGATGAGCGGGCAGGTGCTACCGGCGCCCGAACAGGTCTGGCAGACCCTGCTGGAGCTGAGCCGCGGCGAGCTGTGGCAGCACCTGGCGATCAGCCTCAAGCGCCTGGCCTGGGGCCTGCTCGGCGGCGTCGCCGCGGGCATCGCCCTGGGCGCCCTGCTCGGCTCCAGCGCCCGCGCCGAACGGCTGATCTTCCCCACCTTCGCCGCCCTGGCGCAGATCCCGACCCTGGCCTGGATTCCGCTGTTCATGCTGCTGTTCGGCATCGGCGAGGCGCTCAAGCTGGTGGTGCTGGTCAAGGCCATCGTCGTGCCCGTCACCATCCACACCCTGGTCGGCGTGCGCGACGCCCAGCCGCTCCTGCGCGAAGCCGCCGAGGTGCTGCGCCTGCCGCCGCTGCTGCGCCTGTGGCGGCTGACCATCCCGGCCGCCCTGCCCTCGTTCATGGCCGGCCTGCGCCTGGCCCTGGCCACCGGCTGGGCCTCGCTGCTGGCGGTGGAGCTGCTGGCCTCCAGCGAAGGCATCGGCTACCTGATGGTGTGGGGCCGCCAGCTGTTCATGCTCGATATCGTGTTCGTCTGCATCCTCGTCATCGGCCTGTTCGGCGTGGTGCTGGACCGCGGCATCCAGTGGCTCGACGGCCGCCTGCTGCACTGGCCGCACCCGCCGGCCGCCGAGTTCCGCCGGGCGCCGGCCGGGCGCGGCTGGCAGCGCCTGCAGGCCGGGTGGCTGCCGCTGGCGCTGCTCGCCCTGTGGCAACTGACCTGCAGCGCCGGCTGGGTCGACGCCAACATCCTCGCCAGCCCGGCCCAGGTCGCCCAGGCCACCTGGCAGGGCCTGGCCGACGGCAGCCTGGTCGAGGGCCTGCTGCTCAGCCTGCGCCGCGCCCTCGGCGGCCTTCTGCTGGGCGGCGGCCTGGGCCTCGCGCTGGGCGTGCTGCTCGGCCTGTGGCGCCCGGCGGAGCGCGTGCTCGGGCCGACCCTGTCGGCGCTGCGCCAGGTCGCCATCTTCGCCTGGGTGCCGCTACTCACCGCCTGGTTCGGCCTTGGCGAGACGGCCAAGCTGGTGTTCGTCGGCATGGCCACCTTCTTCCCCCTGCTGATCGCCAGCCAGCGCGGCATCGCCGCCCTCTCGCCGCAACTGGACGAGGCCGCCCGCGCGCTGCGCCTGAACCGCCGCCAGCGCCTGCTGCGCCTGGTGCTGCCGGGCGCCGCCCCGGCCATCTTCGCCGGCCTGCGTCTGGCGCTGATCTTCGCCTGGCTGGGCACCATCGGCGCCGAATACTTCATGCCGTCGAACGGCGGCCTGGCCAGCCTGATGATCGGCGCCCAGCAGCTGTTCCGCATGGACCAGGTGATGGCCGGCATGCTGCTGATCGGCCTCACCGGCGCCCTGCTCAACACCCTCGGCCAATCGATCGAAGCGCGCGCGACGCGCTGGAGAACCGCATGAACAGCCTGACCCTGCCCGACTCGCGCACCTTCCAGGGCCTGCCGCCGTCCCCGCCGCTGGTGAGCTTCATCGGCGTCGGCAAGCGCTTCGGCGAACTGCAGGCCGTCAGCGACTTCAACCTCGACATCCGCGAGGGCGAATCCATCGCCATCCTCGGCTCCAGCGGCTGCGGCAAATCCACCCTGCTGCGCCTGCTGGTCGGCCTGGACCGCGAGTTCGACGGCCGCATCGAAGTGGCCGGCCAGCCGGTGGCGGGCATCGGCGGCGAGCGCGGCATCGTGTTCCAGGAGCACCGCCTGTTCCCCTGGCTGACGGTGCAGCAGAACGTCGGCCTCGGCCTGGTCAACGAGGACCTGACCCAGGCCGAGCGCTTCCGCCGGGTCGAGGAATTCATCCATCTGGTCGGCCTCGACGGCTTCCAGCGCGCCTACCCGCACCAGCTGTCCGGCGGCATGGCCCAGCGCGTGGCGATCGCCCGCGGCCTGGTGGCCAGCCCGCGCATCCTGCTGCTCGACGAACCCTTCGGCGCCCTCGACGCCCTGACCCGTCAGCAGATGCAGGAAGAGCTGCTGGCCATCCGCGCCCGCGCCGGCATCACCAGCCTGCTGGTCACCCACGACGTGGAGGAAGCGATCTTCCTCGCCGACCGAGTGGTGGTGCTGGCGCCGCGCCCGGGGCGGATCAAGCGCATCGTCGAGATCGACCTGCCGCACCTGCGCGACCGCGCCGGCTACGACTTCCACCAGTTGCGCGGCGAGCTGCTGTTCGAGCTGACCGGCGACGGCGACTACCGCGCTCCGCCGCCGCGTCTGGAAGACCTGCCCCTCGCCTCCCTGGCCTACTGATCGTTTTTTATTGGGTCCCCGCCTGCGCGGGGATGACGCCTGGGCAGGGGTGATGGACCCGTGGGTTTCCGTCGTCCCCGTGCCGGCACCAACCTCCCACCGGAGCCTCCATGTCCCGCCGTCCCAACTTCCTGCTGATCGTCGCCGACGACCTCGGCTTCTCCGACCTCGGCGCCTTCGGTGGCGAGATCGCCACGCCCCACCTCGACGCCCTGGCCGAACAGGGCCTGCGCCTGACCGACTTCCACGCCGCCTCGGCCTGCTCGCCGACCCGCGCCATGCTGCTCACCGGCACCGACCACCACCTGGCCGGCATCGGCGCCATGGCCGAGTTCAGCGACGAGACCATCCGCCGCCACCCGGGCTACGAGGGTCACCTCAACCAGCGCGTGGTCAGCCTCGCCGAGCTGCTGCGCGACGCCGGCTACCACACCCTGATCTCCGGCAAGTGGCACCTGGGCCGCACGGCCGAGACCTCGGCGGCGGCGCGCGGCTTCGAGCGCTCGTTCATCCTCGAAGGCGCCGCGCACAACCACTACGACTGGTCGCCGAACGTGCCGCCGCACAAGATGCCGCGCCTGCTGCACGCGGTCGAAGGCACCTACCGCGACGGCCTGGAGCCGGTGACCGAGCTGCCCGAGGGTTTCTACTCTTCGGACGCCTTCACCGACCGCCTGCTGCAGTACCTGGGCGAGCGCCCGCAGGATGACCAGCGGCCGTTCTTCGCCTACCTGCCGTTCTCCGCGCCGCACTTCCCGCTGCAGGCCCCGGCCGAGCTGATCGCCAAGTACAAAGGGCGCTACGACGCCGGCCCGGACGCCCTGCGCCAGCAGCGCCTGGCCCGGCTCAAGGAGCTGGGCCTGGTGGCCGCGGACGTCGAGGCCCACCCGGTGGTTGCCGACACACCCAACTGGGACGAGCTGGACGACCAGGGCCGGCGCCGTTCCGCCCGGGCCATGGAGGTCTACGCGGCGATGGTCGAGCGGCTGGACTGGAACGTCGGCCGGGTGATCGAGCACCTGCGCGCCTCGGGCGAGCTGGACGACACCCTGATCCTGTTCATCTCCGACAACGGCGCCGAGGGCGCGGCGCTGGAGGCCCTGCCCATCGTCGGCAAGCGCGCCCAGCGCTTCATCGAGAAGCACTACGACAACAGCCTGGACAACCTCGGCCGCGCCAACTCCTACCTCTGGTACGGCCCGCGCTGGGCCCAGGCGGCCACCGCGCCGTCGCGCCAGTTCAAGCTGTTCACCAGCCAGGGCGGCATCCGCGTGCCGGCCTTCGTCACCTGGTCGGGCCTGCGTCGGCAAGGCGCCATCGGCCACGAATTCGCCACCGTGATGGACATCGTGCCGACCCTGCTGGAACTGGCCGGCACCCAGCATCCGGGCACCACCTACCAGGGCCGCGAGGTACTGCCGCTGCGCGGGCGCTCGCTGCTGCCCTACCTGCAGGGCGAGGAAGAGCAGCCCCACAGCCAGGACGAGACCACCGGCTGGGAGCTGTTCCGCGCCCGCGCCATCCGCCAGGGCCAGTGGAAGGCACTGTACATCCCCAAACCCGACGGCCCGGGGCGCTGGCAGCTATACGACCTCAAGCGCGACCCCGGCGAGGTCCACGACCTGGCCGAGGCCGAACCCGAACGCCTGCGCCGACTGGTGGAGCACTGGCAGCGCTACGTCGACGAGACCGGCGTGCTCGACTTCAGCTTCGCCGGGCGCCTGCTGCGGGAAGTGGCGCGCGGCCTGCTACGGCTGTTCACCCGCCAGCCACGCACCCTTTGAGTTCCATTGCCTACACGGGTCTCAACGGGCCAGGGATGACACTTCCCTAGGGAGGGCTCCCCGCCACAGGCGGGGCCGGATACCGGAGAGGCCTTCTATTTGGCTACTACGGCTCGGGCGGCGATCCGCAGACAAGCGCAACGAAGCAAAGCGGAGTAACGGCCGCAGGCTGGCCCGAAGAGTGAGCGTAGCGAGTCAAGTAACTCGCCCAGGAGGGCAGTCGGAACTCGGCAATCGGCTGAACGCAGACCGCTCCCCGAATTTCGTCCGGCTACGGTGCGCATGGCGCACCCTACGGAGCACACGCGCATGAAAAAGGCTATGTCCCCGTTACGTGTTGCTGCACCGATCCCGCTTTTGTGGGAGCGGCTGGGCGGCATTCCGATTGGCCGCGAAATTCGCGGATAAATCCGCTCCCACAAGGCGTGCAACAACTAACGGGGACATAGCCTATAAAACGCTGGGGAATACCGTAGGGTGCGCCGCGCGCACCGCCGTTTCCCGGGCCCATAAAAAAGCCGCGCCTCCTCACGGAAGTCGCGGCTTCGTGGCCCGGATGCAATCCGGGAAGAACGGGCGCCTCAGGCGAACACGATCTCCTCGCCCTCGACCCCGGCCTGCGCCAGCGCCCCCGGCGTGAAGCGGCCGGCGAGGATCTGCTGGGCCAGAGGGTTCTCGATCCAGCGCTGGATCGCGCGCTTGAGCGGCCGCGCGCCATACACCGGGTCGTAGCCGACGGCGATCAGCTTGTCGAGCGCTTCCGGCGTCAGCTCCAGGCGCAGCTCGCGCTCGGCCAGGCGGCTGCGCAGGCGCTGCAGCTGGATCTCGGCGATGCCGGCGATCTGCTCGCGGCCCAGCGGCTCGAACACCACCACCTCGTCGATACGGTTGATGAACTCCGGCCGGAAGTGGCTGCTCACCGCATCCAGCACCGCCGCACGCTGCGCCTCGCGGTCGCCGGCCAGCTCCTGGATCTGCGCCGAGCCCAGGTTGGAGGTCATCACGATCACGGTGTTCTTGAAGTCCACCGTGCGGCCGTGGCTGTCGGTCAGGCGACCGTCCTCCAGCACCTGCAGCAGCACGTTGAACACATCCGGGTGGGCCTTCTCCACCTCGTCCATCAGCACCACCGAGTAGGGCTTGCGACGCACCGCCTCGGTCAGGTAGCCGCCCTCCTCATAGCCCACGTAACCGGGCGGCGCGCCGATCAGGCGAGCGACGCTGTGCTTCTCCATGAACTCGGACATGTCGATGCGCACCAGCGCCTCCTCGGTGTCGAAGAGGAATTCGGCCAGCGCCTTGCACAGCTCGGTCTTGCCCACCCCGGTCGGGCCGAGGAAGAGGAACGAGCCGCTCGGCCGGTTCGGGTCGGCCAGCCCCGCGCGGGAACGGCGCACGGCGTTGGCCACGGCGACCACGGCTTCGTCCTGGCCGATCACCCGCTGGTGCAGCAGCCCTTCCATCTTCAGCAGCTTCTCGCGCTCGCCCTCGAGCATCTTGCTCACCGGGATGCCGGTCCACTTGGAGACCACCTCGGCGATCTCCTCGTCGGTCACCTTGTTGCGCAGCAACTGGTTCTCGCTCTTGCCGTGCTGGTCGACCATCTGCAGGCTGCGCTCCAGATCCGGGATCACCCCGTACTGCAGCTCGGCCATGCGGTTCAGGTCGCCCTTGCGGCGGGCGGCCTCCAGCTCGGTCCTGGCCTGCTCGATCCGCTGCTGGATCTGCGCCGAGCCCTGCACCTCGGCCTTCTCCGACTTCCAGATTTCCTCCAGGTCGGCGTATTCCTTCTCCAGCTTGGCGATGTCCTCCTCCAGCTTGGTCAGGCGCTTGCGGGTGGCCTCGTCGTCTTCCTTCTTCAGCGCCTCGCGCTCGATCTTCAGCTGGATCAGGCGGCGATCCAGGCGGTCGAGGGCCTCCGGCTTGGAGTCGATCTCCATGCGGATGCGGCTGGCGGCCTCGTCGATCAGGTCGATGGCCTTGTCCGGCAGCTGGCGGTCAGTGATGTAGCGATGGCTCAGCTTGGCGGCGGCGATGATCGCGCCATCGGTGATGGTCACGCCGTGGTGAACCTCGTAGCGCTCCTTGAGGCCACGCAGGATGGCGATGGTGTCTTCCTCGCTCGGCTCGTCCACCAGCACCTTCTGGAAGCGGCGCTCCAGCGCGGCGTCCTTCTCGATGTACTGGCGGTACTCGTCCAGGGTGGTGGCGCCCACGCAGTGCAGCTCGCCGCGGGCCAGCGCCGGCTTGAGCATGTTGCCGGCATCCATGGCACCCTCGGCCTTGCCGGCGCCGACCATGGTGTGCAGCTCGTCGATGAACAGGATGATGCGGCCTTCCTGCTTGGACAGCTCGTTGAGCACCGCCTTGAGGCGCTCCTCGAACTCGCCGCGGAACTTGGCGCCGGCGATCAGCGAGCCCATGTCCAGGGCCAGCAGGCGCTTGTCCTTGAGGCCGTCCGGCACTTCGCCATTGATGATGCGCTGGGCCAGGCCCTCGGCGATGGCGGTCTTGCCGACACCGGGCTCGCCGATCAGCACCGGGTTGTTCTTGGTGCGCCGCTGCAGGACCTGGATGGTGCGGCGGATTTCGTCGTCACGGCCGATCACCGGGTCGAGCTTGCCATCCTCGGCGCGCTTGGTCAGGTCGACGCAGTACTTGTCCAGCGCCTGGCGCGATTCCTCGGCATTCGGGTCATTGACCGCCTGGCCGCCGCGCAGGTTGGCGATGGCGTTCTCCAGGGCCTTCTTCGACACGCCCTGGGACAGCAGCAACTTGCCGAGCCGGGTGTTCTCGTCCATGGCGGCGAGCAGCACCAGCTCGCTGGAAATGAACTGGTCGCCCTTCTGCTGGGCCAGGCGGTCGGCCTGGTTGAGCAGACGCGCCAGGTCCTGCGACAGGTTCACATCGCCGGTGGGGTTCTGCAGCTTGGGCAGCGTGTCCAGCTCCTTGGCCAGGGCCTGGCGCAGGGCCGTTACGTCGAAGCCGACCTGCATCAGCAGCGGCTTGATCGAGCCACCCTGCTGCTCCAGCAGGGCCTGCATCAGGTGCAGCGGCTCGATGGCGGAATGGTCGAGGCCGACGGCCACGGACTGGGCGTCGGACAGAGCGAGTTGCAGCTTGCTGGTGAGACGGTCGATTCGCATGAATATGTCCTTCCTTCAGATAGCGGGCCGGAGCGCTGAACTGCTCCCGATAGTGAAGCCCGGAATAGCTCTTTAGATAAGGACAGTTTTCACCGATTCAAGCGCCGGCCCGTTGACGCGGATCAGTCCCGGTCCGCTACGGCCGGGACTGAGCGCTCTGTAGGAGCGGCCTTGGCCGCGAGCTCTTGCCCGGGGCCGCGCAGGAGGTTTCGCGGCCAAGGCCGCTCCCACAGGAACATGGGGGGCACCACTGTCAGGGTTCGAGCCACACCAGCGAGGCGAAGCGGCCGGTGCGGGCCACGCGGCGGTAGGAGAAGAAGCGCGGGTCGGCGAAGGTATCCAGCCCGCCACCATGCACGGCGGTGACGCCGACGGCGGCCAGGCGGATGCGCGCCAGGGCATAGATATCGGCCATGAACCTGCCGGCGTTGCGGCTGGCGCCGAAGGCCTTTTCGGCCTGGGCATGCTGCGCCAGGAACGCCTCGCGCACCTCGGGGCCGACCTCGAAGGAGCCGGGACCGATGGCCGGCCCCAGCCACACCAGCAGCTCGCTTGGCTCTACGCCGAGGGCGGCCACCGTGTTCTCCAGCACACCGCCGGCCAGCCCGCGCCAGCCGGCATGGGCGGCGGCCACGCGGGTGCCGGCACGGTCGCAGAACAGGGCGGGCAGGCAGTCGGCGGTCAGCACCGCGCAGGCGGTACCCGAGGTGGTCGTCCAGCTGGCGTCGGCGACCGCCACCCGCTCAGGGTCAGCCTCGACCGCGTCGGCGCTGTGCACCTGCTGCAGCCAGGCCGGCCAGCAACCGAGGCGCTCGCTCAGGCGGCGGCGGTTCTCGGCGACGGCGGCGGGCTCGTCCTCGACATGGTCGCCCAGGTTCAGGCCGTCGAAGGGCGGCAGGCTGACACCGCCGGCCCGAGTGGTGACGCAGGCGCGGACGTTGGCCGGGGCCGGCCAGTCCGGCAGCAGCCAGTCAGACGAAGGATTCATTGTCCTGGCGCAGCAGCGACAGCAGCCAGACCAGGTCTTCCGGCAGCGGCGACTCCCAGCGCATGCGCTGGCCGGTGGCCGGGTGCTCCAACTCCAGGAAACGCGCGTGCAGGGCCTGGCGGGGGAACTCGCGCAGGGTCTGCATCAGGGTCGGGCTGGCGGCCGGCGGGATGCGGAAGCGCCCGGCGTAGAGCGGGTCGCCCACCAGCGGGTAGCCCGCATGGGTCATGTGCACGCGGATCTGGTGGGTACGGCCGGTCTCCAGCTTGACCCGCACGTGGGTGTGCGAGCGGAAGCGCTCCAGCACCCGGTAGTGGGTGATGGCCGGCTTGCCGCCGTCGATCACCGCCATGCGCTGGCGGTTGGCCGAGCTGCGGCCGATCGGCGCGTCGATGGTGGCACCGGAGGTGATCACGCCGATGCAGATGCATTCGTAGATGCGGCTGACGCTGCGCTTCTGCAACTGGTCGACCAGCCGGGTCTGCGCCTGCAGGGTCTTGGCCACCACCATCAGGCCGGTGGTGTCCTTGTCCAGGCGGTGGACGATGCCCGCGCGCGGCACGTTGACGATGTCCGGCACGTGGTGCAGCAGGGCGTTGAGCAGGGTGCCGTCGGCGTGCCCGGCGGCCGGGTGGACCACCAGGCCGGCCGGCTTGTCGATCACCAGCAGGTGCTCGTCCTCGTAGAGGATGTTCAGCGCGATGTCCTGCGCCACCCACTCGCCCTGGGCCTCCTGCTCGGCCTGCAGGCTGAGCACGGCGCCGCCGTGGACGATGTCGCGCGGGCGCAGCACGGCGCCGTCGACGGTCAGGCGGCCGTCCTTGATCCAGCCGGACAGGCGCGAGCGCGAATACTCGTCGAACAGCTGGGCGGCGACCTGGTCGAGGCGCTGGCCACCGAGGTCGGACGGTACTTCGGCGGAGAGTTGGATGAGCTGATCGGAATCTTCGGACATGGGCTGCTGCGGAGGGCGGTGCGGCTTTTGGTTTCGGCTGCACGCTGTGGTTAAATACGGCGTCTTTGTCCCGGCCTTTTCCGGGGCGCCCATCATAACAGGACGGTAGAGGCCTAGACAGCCGCCGTCACAGGGACGCAAGCCACCATGCAAGTGAAACACCTGCTGCTGATCGCCACCCTCGTCGTCGCCGCATGCTCTTCCAACAAGCCGGAAGTGGATGAGAACCTGAGCGAGACCGAGCTCTACCAGCAGGCCCAGGAAGACCTCAACAACAAGAGCTACAACAGCGCCGTCAGCAAGCTGAAGGCCCTGGAGTCGCGCTACCCGTTCGGCCGCTACGCGGAGCAGGCCCAGCTCGAGCTGATCTACGCCTACTACAAGAACGTCGAGCCGGAAGCGGCCAGGTCCGCCGCCGAGCGCTTCATCCGCCTGCACCCGCAGCACGCCAACGTCGACTACGCCTACTACGTCAAGGGCCTGGCCTCGTTCGACCAGGACCGCGGCCTGGTGGCCCGCTTCCTGCCGCTGGACCTGACCAAGCGCGACCCGGGCGCGGCTCGCGACTCGTTCAACGAGTTCGCCCAGCTCACCAGCCGCTACCCCAACAGCCGCTACGCGCCGGACGCCAAGGCGCGCATGATCTACCTGCGCAACCTGCTGGCCGCCTACGAGATCCACGCCGGCCACTACTATCTGACCCGCCAGGCCTACGTCGCCGCCGCCAACCGCGGCCGCTACGTGGTGGAAAACTTCCAGGAGACCCCCGCCGTCGGCGACGGCCTGGCCCTGATGGTCGAGGCCTACCAGCGCCTGGAGCTGAACGACCTGGCCGCCACCAGCCTGGAAACCCTGAAGCTGAACTACCCCGACCACCCGTCTCTGGTCGACGGCCAGTTCGTGCCCCAGGAAGAGGAAGCGGACAACCGCTCCTGGCTAGCCAAGGCCACCCTGGGCCTGATCGAGTCCGATGCGCCGCTGCCGCCCGGCGAGACCCGCGCCAACCAGGACGTGATCCGCCAGTACGAAGACGCCCAGGAGCAGATTCCGGACGAACTGCTGCCGGAGAACCGGGAAGAAGCCCGGGAAGACCTGGACAGCGAGGCAGAAGCCGGCGGCAGCGACCGCTCCTGGTTCAGCTACATGACCTTCGGTCTGTTCGACTGATCCACGCCACGACACGAACAAGGGAGGCCATGCCTCCCTTTTTCATGCCCGCGCGACGACCATTTCCTGCTGCGCCGGCACGGCCTCCTTGGCTACACTGCGCCTCTGCCAACAAGAAGGGCACAACATGTTCCGTCTGCTGTTCTGGATCGCCTTGATCGCCGCCGCCGTGTGGCTGTGGCGCCGCTTCAAACGCCCCGCCCGACCGGCCGCCCGGCCGCGGGAAGAGCAGGCCTCGCCGATGGTCCGCTGCGCCCGCTGCGGCGTGCACGTGCCGCGCGAGAAGGCCCTGCCCCAGGGCGAGAACTGGTACTGCAGCCAGGCCCACCTGCCGCAGGAACAGTCCGGCCAATGATCGCCGACCAGCTGGCCCTGAACGGCATTCCCGGGCGGCGGATACTACGTCTCTACCACCTGTACCGTGTCGCCGTCAGCCTCGCCCTGATCCTGCTGATCTCCACCAAGCTGGACAGCGAATTGCTGGAACTGGCCCACGTGCAGCTGTTCCGCTACGGCAGCTGGGCGTACCTGATCGTCAACGTGCTGGTGGCGGTGCTGATGCACCGGCCACGGCATCTGCTCCAGGTGTTCGGCCTGGCCCTGCTCGACGTACTGATGCTCTGCGCGCTGTTCTATTCGGCGGGCGGCACGCCCAGCGGCATCGGCAACCTGCTGATCGTGGCAGTGGCCATCGCCAACATCCTGCTGCGCGGGCGGATCGGCCTGCTGATCGCCGCCACCGCCGCCATAGGCATGTTGTCCCTGACGCTCTATCTGAGCCTGACCCGCCCCACGGCCAGCACCCAGTTCGTCCAGGCCGGCACACTCGGCGCACTCTGCTTCGCTGCAGCGGTCCTGCTCCAGGGCCTGACCCAGCGCCTGCAGATGAGCGAAAGTCTGGCCGAGCAGCGTGCCGTCGACGTGGCCAGCCTGGAGGCGCTCAACTCGCTGATCCTGCAGCGCATGCGCACCGGCATCCTGGTGCTGGACAAACAGCACAGGGTGCTCCTGGCCAACCAGGGCGCGCTGGGCATGCTCGGACGCGGCAGCCTGGAAGGCAAGGTGCTCGACCCGCACTGCCCCGAGCTGGTCAAGCGGCTCCAGCAATGGCTGCACAACCCCACGCTGCGCCCGCAGAGCCTGCAGGCCATGCCCGATGGCCCGGTGCTGCAGCCCAGCTTCATCCCGCTGCAGCGCGGCGAGGATCAGCACACCCTAGTCTTCCTCGACGACATCTCGCAGATCACCCAGCAGGCCCAGCAGCTGAAGCTGGCCTCCCTAGGGCGGCTCACCGCCGGCATCGCCCACGAGATCCGCAACCCGCTCGGCGCCATCAGCCACGCGGCGCAGCTACTGCAGGAATCGGAAGACCTGGAGGAACCGGATAGGCGCCTCGCCCAGATCATCCAGGACCACTCGCGGCGGATGAACATGGTGATCGAGAACGTCCTGCAGCTGTCGCGCCGGCGCCAGGCCGAGCCCCAGCTGCTCGACCTGAAGTACTGGATGCACCGCTTCGCCAGCGAATTCCGCAGCTCGGCGCGCCTGGACCAGACGCTGCACCTGGAGACCCACGGTAGCGGGCTGCAGACCCGCATGGACCCGCACCAGCTGACCCAGGTGCTCAACAACCTGGTGCAGAACGGCCTGCGCTACAGCGCCCAGGCCCACCAGTTGGGCCAGGTCTGGCTGAAGCTGTACCGCGACGAGGAAAGCGACCTGCCGACCCTGGAAATCCTCGACGACGGCCCCGGCGTCGCCCCCGAGCAGATGCAGCACATCTTCGAGCCCTTCTACACCACCGACAACAAGGGCACCGGCCTGGGCCTGTATATTTCCCGCGAGCTGTGCGAAAGCAACCAGGCACGGCTCGACTACAAACCCCGCGAAGGCGGAGGCAGCTGCTTCCGCATCACCTTCGCCCATCCACGCAAGTTGAGCTGAACCATGAGCACCCGGCAGAGAGCCCTGATCGTCGACGACGAACCCGACATCCGCGAACTCCTGGAAATCACCCTGGGGCGCATGAAGCTCGACACGCGCAGCGCGCGCAACGTCAAGGAAGCGCGCGAGTGGCTGGCGCGCGAGCCCTTCGACCTGTGCCTGACCGACATGCGCCTGCCCGACGGCACCGGCCTCGACCTGGTCCAGCACATCCAGCAGCGCCACGCCCAAGTGCCGGTGGCGATGATCACCGCCTACGGCAGCCTGGACACCGCCATCAACGCCCTCAAGGCCGGTGCGTTCGACTTCCTGACCAAGCCGGTGGACCTCGGTCGTCTGCGCGAACTGGTGGGCACGGCGCTGCGCCTGCGCGCGGGCGACAGCGAGGAAGGCTCGGTGGACACCCGCCTGCTCGGCGAGTCGCCGCCGATGAAGGCCCTGCGCAACCAGATCCAGAAGCTCGCCCGCAGCCAGGCCCCGGTCTACATCAGCGGCGAATCGGGCAGCGGCAAGGAACTGGTGGCCCGCCTGATCCACGAACAGGGCCCGCGGGCGGAGAAACCGTTCGTGCCGGTCAACTGCGGCGCCATCCCATCCGAACTGATGGAGAGCGAATTCTTCGGCCACAAGAAAGGCAGCTTCACCGGCGCCATCGAGGACAAGCAGGGCCTGTTCCAGGCGGCCAACGGCGGCACCCTGTTCCTCGACGAAGTCGCCGACCTGCCGCTGACCATGCAGGTCAAGCTGCTGCGGGCCATCCAGGAAAAGGCCGTCAGGGCCGTGGGCGGCCAACAGGAACTGGTGGTCGACGTCCGCATCCTCTGCGCGACGCACAAGGACCTGGCCGCCGAAGTGGCGGCGGGCCGCTTCCGCCAGGACCTGTTCTACCGCCTCAACGTCATCGAACTGCGCGTGCCGCCGCTGCGCGAGCGCCGCGAGGACATTCCCCTGCTGGCCGAAACCATGCTGCAGCGCCTGACCGACGGCAGCGGCCTGCCCGCCGCGCAGCTGACCGCGGAGGCGTTGGACAAGCTCAAGTGCTACCGCTTCCCCGGCAACGTGCGCGAGCTGGAGAACATGCTCGAGCGCGCCTACACCCTATGCGAGAACGACCAGATCCAGGCTGCCGACCTGCGCCTCGCGGACGCCGCCCCGGTCGCCGACGGCGACACGGCCTCGCTGGCGCAGATCGACAACCTGGAAGACTACTTGGAGGAAATCGAGCGCAAACTGATCATGCAGGCCCTCGAGGAAAACCGCTGGAACCGCACCGCGGCGGCCCAGCGCCTGGGCCTGACCTTCCGCTCCATGCGCTACCGCCTGAAGAAGCTGGGTATCGACTGAGCGTAGGGCGGATGAGCCCGACCGCCCTACGCTTAAAGTGCTCCGAGAAGCCCTCCTCTCCGCACGAGCGAGAAACCAGGAGCATCCATGACATGGTGTCCCTCCTGCGTGTGAAGATTTTCTCAGTGCCCCTCCAACCGCTCCGTCGGCGCATAGGGCGCTGGATCGATGATCGGAGTCTCGCCCAACATCAGGTTCTTCAGTAGCTCGCAGGAGGCCGGCGCCAGCACCAGCCCATTGCGGTAATGGCCGCAGTTCAGCCACAGCCCAGGAAACTGCGACACTTCACCAATAAAGGGCACCCCATTCGGCGAGCCCGGCCGCAATCCCGCCCAGTGCCCGACTACCTCGAAGCCAGCCAGCGCCGGCAACATGCCCTCGGCAGACGTCTTGAGGCTTGCCAGGGCCTCATTGCTCGGAGTCTTGTCAAAGCCCCTATACTCCAGCGTACTACCTACCAAGATATGCCCGTCCCGGCGCGGAATCGCATAGCGCCCACCGGCCAGCACCATCGCTGGCAGGAAATCTTCGACACACTTGTACAGAATCATCTGCCCCTTCACCGGTTCCACCGGCAAACTCAGACCAATCTCACCCAGCAGATTGCCACTCCATGCCCCGGCAGCCAGCACCACTCGCCCGGCATGCAGTTCGCCTCGCGCAGTTCGTACTCCGACTACACGCCCGTCACGGACAACGAAACCGCTTACCGGACAGTGCTCATGCAACTCGACGTTCGGCATTTGTGCCAACGCTGCTCGCAATGCCCGCACCAGACGCGGGTTGCGCACATTGGCCACGCCCGACAGATACAGAGCCCGCCTAAAGCCCCCCCCCAGAGCAGGTACCCGGCTACGTACCTCGTCGATACCCACTGAGCACAACCCTCGCCCCCCTCGCATCGACCACTCCATCGCGGCGGTCTCGTCATCCAGATCCAGCCAGTACAGGCCGGTGGCATGTACCTCGGGGTCTACCCCACTCGCCACCAGCAGGTGCTCGCCCAGCCACGGATAGAAATCCTGCGACCACTGCGCCAGTGACGTCACCGCCGCCTCATATCGCCAGGGATAGAGTGGCGAAACGATACCCCCGCCGGCCCACGAAGCCTCGCGACCGACATTACCTGCCTCCAGCAACGCCACTGGCACGCCTGCCCGGGCGAGTTGCCAGGCGGTCAGAAGCCCGATCACTCCGGCCCCCACGATTAGTGTTTCCCGTGTCACAACGCCTCCACCAGCGCCTCGCATTCACCTTGCGATATTCGCCAAACAAACCATAAACACTTATGCGGTCAGGAAGACTGCGCCAGACAGATCATGCAAAGGACTTGCACCATGAAAGAAGCTCAGCGCGCGACGACTCTTCTCGAATTGCTTACGGTCATCAGTGTACTCGCCATCACCCTTGCCTTGGGCATACCGACATTGCAAGACATGCTCCATGCCAATCGCGCCCGCACCCTGCACGACCAGTTGAGGGCCAGCCTGCAGGCAGCAAGAGTCCACAGCATCGAACAGCGCCAGGAAGTGGAAATCTGCGGCTCCGGCAACGGCATCACCTGCAGAAACGACTGGCGACGCGGCTGGCTGGTTCGAGAAAAGAACAGCGGCCAGGTGCTCCACAGCACCCGCCTATCCAGTGCCGCACCGCTGATTTGGAAAGGCCTGTCGAAACGTATCCGCTACCATCCCGACGGCCACTCCCATGCCAGCAACGGCACCTTCACCTACTGCGGCGCAAAGCCGGGCCAAGGCTGGAGTATCACACTGAACAGACAGGGACGAGTCCGCAGCACACATGCCATCACCTGCACGCCATAAGCATCGCTGGAGCGCACAGCCCAACCGGCCATGCCTCCCGAACATCCGCTCATCCCATACCCCGAGCACTGGACAAAAAACCGGGGCATATAGCAACCCGTATCAGGAGTTTCTTCATGTCCCGAAAACATACTGCCGGCTTCACGTTGATCGAGCTGATGATCACGCTCGTCATATTGGCGATCTTCATATCAATCGCCATACCGTCCTTCAGCCGCTTGATCGAAAACAACCGCGTCACAGCTACCACCAATGAATTTCATGCGCTGCTGCTCTCCGCTCGCAGCGACGCGGTGACCAAGCGCACCAGCATCACCGTAACCCAGGGCAGCGACGCCTGGAGCAGTGGCGACCGCAGCGTGGAAATCCCCGCCAGCGTCACCGTCACCCCCAGCGTGACCAGCATCGTCTTCAATCCGAACGGCACGGCCACGGTGTCCAGCACCGTATTCAAGAACAGCGACGACAGTCTGTCCTTCACCGTCGCGACCCAGGCAGCCGGATTCATCAGAAAGACTCAGGACTGAGCATGAACAGAGCGCATGACTCTCGCGGCTTCAGCATGATCGAAGTCCTCGTCACCATCCTGCTGATCTGCATCGGCGTGCTGGGCCTAGTCGCCCTGCAAGGGCGCACCATCGCCTATACCCAGGACTCGGCCCAGCGCAACGTCGCCGCCATGCTGGCCGACGACCTTCAGGAAATGATGCGCGCCGACCTCGACAAGGTCATCGCCGACGGCCTGCCGCGCGCGTCGTCCGACTACTACAAGGCCGCCGACGAGGACTTCCCCGACCCTGCGGACGACTGCACCTCCCTCGCCGACGCCAGCGCCTCGCAGCGGCTCGGCTGCTGGGCGGAAAGGGTCAAGGCCAGCCTGCCGACGAATCAGGGCGAGGAAGACCTGATGAACAGCGTATTCCACATCTGCCGGACCAAAACCTCCGGCGACTGCGATGACGAAGGCTCCACCATCGAAATCCAGCTCGCCTGGGCCGTCAAGGCCGGAGAATGCCTCGATGGCAGCGACGATAGCAGCGCCAACGAATACTGCACCTACTCGGTGCGCGTGGAGTTTTGACCATGTTCCCCACATCCTTCCGAAACCAGCGCGGCCTGTCCATGGTCGAGCTGATGGTGGCCCTGGCCGTCAGCAGCTTCCTGATTCTGGGCGTCACCCAAATATTCATCGACAACAAGCGCAACTACCTCTACCAGCAAGGCCAGGGCGAGAACCTGGAAAATGGCCGCTTCGCCCTGATGCTGCTCGGTGAACGCCTGTCCAAGGCAGGCTACCGGCGCAACCCCGTCTTCGATATGGAAACGGCCTTCCCCGCCCAAAGCGGTAGTAGTGCGACAGAAAACTGCGACTTTGCTGCCGGCCAGGCCGTGGTGCGCGTGGATGACGCCACCCTGTGCCTGCGCTACCAACCCAAGAATGACAGCGAAACCGACTGCCTGGGCAACACCTTCAGCGGCGGCAGCGACCTCGAAGCCCCCTACGACGTCAACGGCCGCCCGGACTTCGACACCAACGAAATCATGATCGAGAAATTCACCCTGGAAGAGGGCACGCTCAAATGCAACGGCCAGGAACTGGTCGGCAACATCGACGGCCTGTACTTCGACTATGGCGTCAACGATGACGCCTATACGCTGAAAGTCGACTCCTATACCGCCACGCCCGATGCGAGCGAAACCATTCGAGCCCTGCGCTACTCCGTGCTGCTGATCGCCACGCCGAACAACCTAACCCAGGGCATCGACAGCAAGGTCTGCACTAACCCGGACAATGAGGATGAGGTCGGCGACTGGGAAAACCTCACCGGCCAGTCGCTCACGTGCGAGGCCGGCAAGCTCTATCAAATGGCGAGCGGCAGCTCTACCCTGAGGAACCTGATGCCATGACCCTCCCCCAACGCCACCAACAACGCGGCGCCGTACTGGTCATCGCCCTGGTCATGCTGCTGATCATCACCCTGCTGGGTATCGGCAGCATGCGCGAGGTCGTGCTGGAAGGCCGCATCACCGGCAACCTGATCGAACAGAAGCGACTGCGCAACGCAGCGGAGTCGGCCTTGCGCGAGGCGGAAAGACGCATCTCCCTGGCTGGCGACATCGACCACTGCGACTACAGCGACAGCCCATGCTATATCGCGGATGCCCTTGACTACAGCTACGACTTCTCGGACTCGAACGTCGTCGATTACAGCGGTCTCGATGGCGAAACCACGCTGGAGCGCGAGGCACGCTGGTACATCCGCTACGTCACATTCGCACAAAGCTCGTTCGGCGGCGGTACCAATGACGACGGCAGCGGCTGCGGCGCCCTCTGCAGCGTCGAGGCGGCGCCATCGGGCAGCCAGTTCTTCTACGAAGTCAACGCCCAGGCCTACAAGGATGGCGACGCGGGAGACACCTGCACCGCCGCCACCCTCTGCCTGACTTCGACCACCTTGCTCATCAAGAAATGAGCCGCCAGGAGACTCCCATGATCCAGCGGATAGCATCCTTCACCTTCGGCTCCCTGCTCGGCATGTCCATCAGCCTGCCCGTGGTCTGGGCCGACAGCGGCTCCCTCACGCAAACCCCGCTGTTCGTCAGCGAGTCCGTCCCACCGCTGAACATGCTGGTCATGGGCCGCGACCACAGCCTGTATGCCCCCGCCTACGACAACACCTCCGACCTCGATGGCGACGGGGTCATCGACGTTGGCTATAAAGGCCATCTGTCTGTTGAGGACGGCGGCCTAGATTATTTCGGCTACTTCGACTCGAATAAGTGCTACGAGTACAGCAGCAATGTGTTCGTCCCTCAGAGTGAAACTGCGGACAAAACCTGTGCTGGCGACCTGTGGAGCGGCGACTACCTCAACTACCTGACCACTTCCCGCATGGACGCCCTGCGCAAGGTGCTTTACGGAGGCTACCGCTCGACCGAAACGGCGGCCTCCGGCAACAGTGCATCGAGAACCATTCTGGAGCGTGCCTATATACGCCGGGACGCCCATACTTGGGGTTCCGAGTATGTGAATACCGCCACCGATGGTTACAACATCAAGGATTACACCCCTTTCACCAGCGGGACTCGCCTTCTGTTCGCCAGCACCAGCCTAACCACCGACGGAGCGCCCACGCTTCGCGTCGCGCGGGCGCAAACAGGGGCACTTAGAATCTGGGACTGGGTGGCTGCCGAAGTCACACAGGCCCGAAACATCGATAATGTTCAGGACTACACCGTCCGGGTCGAGGTGTGCAAGGAAGGGCTGCTGGAAGACAACTGCAAGCGCTACGACGGCAAGAACTACAGGCCGACCGGACTGCTGCATGACTTCGGTGAAAGCGACACCATGTACTTCGGCCTGCTGACCGGCTCCTACACCAACAACCTCCAGGGTGGCGTACTGCGCAAGGCGCTCAGCTCGTTCCAGGACGAGGTCAGCTCCACTACCGGGCAGTTCGTCTCTGCGACCAATGGCATCGTCAAGACCCTGAACACCCTGAAGATCGACGACCCCAACAGCACCGGCAGTTATAACAACTGCGACACCGGCAACACGTTAGCCAATGGCAAATGCCGCAACTGGGGCAACCCCCTTGGCGAGATGATGTTCGAAACGCTGCGCTACCTGAGTGGCGCAAGCGCTCCGACCGCCAGTTACTCCTACGCCAGCAACAACGATGTCAATCTCGCCCTGCCCAAGGTCAGCAACTGGAGCAACCCTTACGCAGACGATGGCCTGGGGAAACGTTGCTCCCGCCCGTTCATGACCGTCATCAGCGACGTCAACCCGAACTACGACTCCAGCCTGCCGGGCAATGCTTTCAATGAAACTGCACCGGCAACGACCACGGCGCTCTCGAGCCTGAATGTTTCAACCCGGGGCCAAACCATCTGGGATGCGGAGATCGGTGGCACCAAAAACATCAATATCGGCCAGGTCGGCACGGCTGCCAGCGATTACGCCCCCACGGCCAAGTCGGCCTCCAGCTTTGGCAATATCCGGGGCTTGCCGGACGAACCGACCAAGGGCGGCACCTACTATTCCGCCAGCGTCGCTTATTACGCCAATACCAACCCGATTACCAGCAAGGGCGATCAGCGGGTCAAAACTTACGCAGTGGCCCTGTCCTCCCCGCTCCCGGAAATACGCATGCCGGTAGGCGACAGTAGCATCACTCTGGTGCCATTCGGCAAGGTAGTGACCGGCAACCCTAACGTTACCATGCAGATCACCGGCTTCTTCGTCGATTACATGAACAACATGCCGGGTCAGGATCAGGCACTAGCCATCAACGGCGGGCGACCGCAGGCTCGCTTCCGCGTGGTATTCGACGATGCCGCCCAGGGCGCCGACTATGATGTGGACGTCACGGTGCAATATGACGTGAAAGTCACCGCCGACAACAGGGTGGAGGTCGTTCTGACCCGAACCTACGCCAATGCTGGCTACCAGTCGCACATCGGCTACACCATTGCAGGCGCAGGTAATGATGACGGCATCTACCTCGAAGTATCGGGGGGTGACAGTAACAACTACACGAAATACAGCCTCGACACTCAGCCCGGCCAGAAGCCAGGGGCCTGTAACCCAACGACCAAGTCGACATGCAACGGCACGCTGGTAAAAGCGAACAATATAGCAACCCAGGCACGCACATTTTCCCCCGGAGCAGGTTCGACAACCAACTTGGAAAACCCGCTCTGGTACGCAGCCAAGTGGGGTGGCTTTGGAGGCTTCAACAACGCATCCGACAGTGAACCAGAGGATGGCAAGTGGGACTCCGAAACCGCAGGCACCCCGGACAACTACTTCCTGGTAACCAACGCCTCGACACTCAGGGAGCAGTTGACCAAAGCCTTCAACGCCATCACGCAAGGTAGCAGCAGCGTCACCTCGCCCAAGGTCAGCATGGAAGGCAACAACACCGGCGACAGCACCTTCGCCTACACCACCAGCTTCGATGTGGACCCCTGGAGCGGCACACTGAAGAAGACCAACAAAAACAACCCGGCGGCGGAAGATCAAGGATGGAGCATCACCGACCCTGCCCGCGCAGGTGGCCGTAACATCCTCTTCGCCAGCGATGACGGGCTGGCGTCGTTCACCTGGGACAACCTGAACGAGGACCAGCAGGCACTGCTTAACACCGCCCCGGACGGTACGACCGATACCCTCGGAGAATCACGCGTGGATACGATTCGCGGCAGCAGCCTCGGCGATATCGTCAATTCCTCCCCGCTGCTGGTCAATGGCGCGCTGTTCGCCATCGGCAGAGCCAACCAGATGGAAGAGAGCAGCAACTACCTTGAGTTCAAGAACGGGCAGGACGAGCACTCCACCATCTACGTCGGTGCCAATGACGGCATGCTGCATGCCTTCGACGCCGCAGACGGCAGCGAGCGCTTCGCCTTCATCCCCAGCGCGGTGATCAAGAACCTGCCGACCCTCACCGCTCCCGACTACGGCGAGGAAGGCGGTACCCCGCACCAGTACTTCGTCGACGGCTCGCCCGTAGCGCGCGACGTGTACTTCGGCGGTGCATGGCACAAGGTGCTGATCGGCAGTCTCGGCGCCGGTGGTCGCGCCGTGTTCGCCCTGGACGTTACCAACCCCGATGAGCCCGAACTGCTCTGGGAGTTCAGCCACGAGAATGACGAGGACATGGGCTACAGCGTGCCAACGCCAGGCATCGTCCGCCTGCACAACGGCAAATGGGCGGCCCTCGTGCCCAACGGCTACGACAGCGGCAGCAGCAACGCCGTACTCTTCCTCCTCGACATCGCGGATGGCTCGCTCATCAAGAAGGTGACCGCCACCCCGGAGCTGGAAGAAGACGAAACCATGGACAGCCTGGCCAATGGCCTGTCGCGCGTGATGGCCTATGACGTCAACAACGACGGCATCGTCGATTACGCCTACGCCGGCGACCTGCTCGGAAACCTGTGGCGCTTCGACCTGATCAAGACCGGCGTGGAGAACCCGTTCACCACCACCGCCACTGCCAATGACTTCAAGGTCTCCTTCGGTGGACAGCCGCTCTACGTGGCCCGAGATGCGGATGATGTGCGCCAGCCGATCACCGCAGCCCCTCTGCTGACCCGACACCAGACCGGCCTGGGCCATATCGTGACCTTCGGTACCGGGCGGTTTCTGACCATCCACGACAAGGCCAATACCAACCAGCAGACCGTGTACGGTATCTGGGATCGCAAGACCGCAGGGCAGACCTCCATCAGCTCGTTGAGCGGGGACAAAGGCCGCACCAACTTGGTCGAACAGGAGCTGACCGCACAGACCATCGATAACAAGCAGGTATACAGCCTCAGCCAGAACCCCATCGAGTGGTACGACGGCGATGGCCTGGCCGATGGCAACGTCGACAGCTGGGGCTGGTTCATCGACCTCCCCGCCAGTGGCGAGCGCCTGATCTACAACATGCAAATGCTGGGCAATACTCAGCTCCTGACCACTATCACCCCGAGTGACGACGCCTGCGAAGCCGGCATGACCGGCACCGCCTACGGCATCAAACCGACCACCGGCGGCGCCACCAACTACGCGACCTTCGACCTCGATCGCGATGGCACATACGATGCCGGCATCTCCGGCTTCACCTACGATGGCGGCGACTTCAGCCTCTTCGACGGCAACATGATCGTGAACAAGGGCGACGGCATTGACGAACACCCCGTGAACTCCGGCCTAACGGAAGGACGCCAGACCTGGCGGCAACTGCCCACAGAGGAATGATCCCAGTGCTCAGCAACCACTATCGCCGCCAGAACGGCTTCACCCTTATCGAGATGATGATTACCGTGATGATCATCGGCATCCTCGCGTCGATCGCCTATCCCAGCTATCAGGAGTTCGTAAAGCGCGGCCACCGCACCGAAGGCCAGGCATTCCTCAACGAGGCTGCCGCCCGCCAGGAACGTTACTTCGCTCAGAACAACGAGTACACCGATGATGTGGACAAACTCAACCTGAAGAATGGCGATACATCGGAGACAGGGAAATATACGCTGTCCATCGACACGAACGATGGCGACGGCGGCTATACCCTCACTGCAGAGCAGCAATTCAGCGATGATGCCTGTGGCGACCTGACGCTGACCGCCACCGGCGTAAAAGATGTTACCGGTAGCAAGGATGCAGCAGACTGCTGGAAATAGCCCCATCGGCAGTCCCGCACCGCGCTTCGCCCGCGAGGCGCGGCTCCTACGGCATGGGGCCGCCCTGTAGGAGCGGCTTCAGCCGCGAATTTCGCGGATATTCCGCTCCTGCAACGAAGGGACGGTGCAACAAAGAGTCTTTCAGTTTCTGCCAAAACTCGCGGACAAGTCCGCTCCCACACCAGCGCTACCCCTGTTTGCTTCGCGCACCATCACGGACGGTGAGGAGACTTCTACGACGGAGGCATGGCCTTTCTCAAAGCGTCTTGACTCGCAGTTCCTTGGGCATCGAGAAGGTAATGTTCTCCGGGCGCCCATCCAGCTCTTCCGCGCCAGTGGCGCCCCAGCCACGCAGTTGCTCGACCACGCCGAGTACCAGCACCTCCGGTGCCGAGGCGCCGGCGGTAATGCCGATGCGCAGCTTGCCGTCGAACCACTCCTGCTGCATATCTTCCGCTCCGTCGATCAGATAGGCCGGGGTGCCCATACGCTCAGCCAGCTCGCGCAGACGATTGGAGTTGGAGCTATTGGGGCTACCGACCACCAGCACCACATCGCACTCTGCCGCCAGTTGTTTCACCGCATCCTGGCGATTCTGGGTGGCATAGCAAATGTCATCCTTGCGCGGGCCGCCGATGCTGGGGAACTTGGCGCGCAAGGCATCTATGACTTTGCTGGTATCGTCCATAGACAGGGTGGTTTGAGTGACGAAAGCCAGCGCCTCGGGGTTGCGCACCTCCAACGCGCTTACGTCTTCTTCGTCCTCCACCAGATAGATGGCACCACCGTTACGATGGTCATACTGCCCCATGGTGCCTTCGACTTCTGGATGCCCTTCATGACCGATCAGAATGCATTCACGACCGTCGCGGCTATAGCGAGCGACCTCCATGTGTACCTTGGTCACCAGCGGACAAGTGGCATCGAACACCTTGAGCCCACGACGCTCGGCCTCGTGGCGAACGGCCTGGGACACACCATGAGCACTGAAGATAACGATGGTGTTGTCCGGCACCTGGTCCAGCTCCTCGACGAACACGGCACCACGGGCACGCAGGTCCTCTACCACGAACTTGTTATGCACGACTTCGTGGCGTACATAGATCGGCGCACCGAATACCTCCAGAGCACGGTTGACGATCTCGATGGCGCGGTCGACACCGGCGCAGAAGCCGCGGGGGTTGGCGAGTTTGATTTGCATGCTGGGAATCTCGGCGCACGAAGAAGGCGATGGGGAGAGTGTACGCCTCTCCCCAGTGAAGCAGATCAGACCGAACGAACCTCAATGATCTCCACATCAAAGCTCAACGTCTTCCCAGCCAGCGGATGATTGAAGTCGATGGTCACCTGCTGCTCGTCGAACGTCTTGACGACCCCCGGCAGCTCGGTATTGGCGGCGTCGTTGAAGATGATCAGCAGTCCTTCGGACAGCTCCATCTCGGCGAACTGGGTGCGCGGCATCACTTGCACGTTCTGCGGGTTGGGCTGGCCGAAAGCGTTTTCCGGCTCGATCTGCAGGCTGCGCTTGTCGCCGGCCTTGAAGCCGTAGAGCGCAGCTTCGAAGCCCGGTAGAAGATTGCCGTCGCCGACCTTGAAGGTGGCTGGCTGCTTGTCGAAGGTGCTGTCGACCACATCGCCGTTGGCCAGCTTGAGGGCGAAGTGCAGAGTGACCTCCTTGTCCGGGCCGATACGCTGTTCAGTCATGGGCGGGTTCTCCGGACTTCTTGCTCTTGAACATGTCCAGCGCCAGCATCACGGCGCCGACGGTGATGCCGCTGTCGGCCAGGTTGAAGGCCGGGAAGCGGTAGCGGTCCTGCCAGTGGACCAGGATGAAGTCGACCACATGACCGAGCACCACCCGGTCGTACAGGTTGCCCAGCGCACCCCCCAGCACCAGCGCCAGGGCGATGGCCAGCCAGGTTTCGTCGCGTTTCAGGCGCTTCATCCACACCACCAGCACAGCGCTGACGCCGAGCGCGATGGCCGCGAAGAACCAGCGTTGCCAGCCGGACTCGCCGGCCAGGAAGCTGAAGGCCGCACCGCGGTTGTAGACGTGGACCCAGTCGAAGTAGCCGTCGATCACCGTGACCCGCTGGCCATACTCCAGTACCTGTAGCACGATCTGCTTGCTGCCCTGGTCGAGCAGGAACACCGCCAGGGTCAACCACAGCCAGGCCAGGCGACCGAAACGCGAGGCATCAGACATGCTTGCGCACCTCACCATCGCCCTCGATGTTGCTCACGCAACGCTCGCACAGCTCCGGGTGGGCGGCATTGCCGCCGACGTCGGCACGGAAGTGCCAGCAGCGACCGCACTTGGCATGGACCGACTTGACGATCTTCAGCTTGAGGCCGGGCACTTCGGTGTCCACCGCATCGGTCGGCGCATCGGCCAGCGGCGCGACGGTGGCGGCGGAAGTGATCAGGGCGAAGCGCAGCTCGTTGTCGAGCTTGGCCAAAGACTGCTGCAGGGATTCGTCGCCGTACAGGGTGACCTCGGCCTGCAGGTTGCCGCCGATGGCCTTGCTATTGCGCAGGCTCTCCAGCTCCTTGTTCACGGCCGTGCGAACAGCGGTGAGCTGCTCCCAGTAGGCGCGATTCAGTTCGAAGCCTTGCGGCAGGCGATCGAGCCCCTCGTACCAGGTGTTCAGCATCACCGACTCGTTGCGCTCGCCCGGCAGGAACGACCAGATCTCGTCTGCGGTGAAGGCCAGGATCGGCGCGATCCAGCGCACCAGCGCCTCGGCGATGTGGTACTGAGCGCTCTGGCAGGAGCGACGCGCCACGCTGTCGGCGGCGGTGGTGTACTGGCGGTCCTTGATCACGTCCAGGTAGAAGCCGCCCAGCTCCTGCACGCAGAAGTTGTGCACCTTGGAGTAGACGTTCCAGAAGCGGTATTCGCCGTAGGCCTCGATGATCTCAGCCTGCAGGCGCGCGGTGGCGTCCACGGCCCAGCGGTCCAGATCGAGCATCTGCGCAGCCGGCAGCAGGTCCTTGGCCGGATCGAAGTCGCCCAGGTTGGCCAGCAGGAAGCGCATGGTGTTGCGGATGCGGCGGTAGGCGTCGGCGCTGCGCTGCAGGATCTGGTCAGAAACCGCCATCTCGCCGGAGTAGTCGGTCGACGCCACCCACAGGCGCAGGATGTCGGCACCCAGGCTGTCGATCACTTTCTGCGGCGCGACAACATTACCCAGGGACTTGGACTGCTTGCGCCCCTGCTCGTCGACGGTAAAGCCGTGGGTCAGCAGTTCCTTGTACGGCGCGTGACCATCGATGGCGCATCCCGTCAGCAGCGAGGAGTGGAACCAGCCGCGGTGCTGGTCGGAGCCTTCCAGGTACAGGTCGGCCGCCGGGCCGGTGACATGCGCCAGTTCGGCATGGGAGCCGCGCAATACGTGCCAGTGGGTGGTGCCCGAGTCGAACCACACGTCGAGGGTGTCGCGGCTCTTGTCGTACTGACCGGCTTCTTCACCGAGCAGTTCGGCAGCGTCGAGCTTGAACCAGGCCTCGATGCCCTCCTTCTCGACACGCTGGGCGACTTCCTCCATCAGCTCCACGGTGCGCGGATGCAGTTCGCCGCTTTCCTTGTGGGTGAAGAACGGAATCGGCACCCCCCAGTTGCGCTGACGCGAGATGCACCAGTCAGGGCGACCGGCGATCATGCTGTGCAAGCGCGCCTGGCCCCAGGCCGGGACGAACTTGGTCTGTTCGATGGCGGCCAGCGAGCGCTCACGCAGGGTAGCGCCCTCGTTTGGCTTGCTGTCCATACCGACGAACCACTGCGCGGTGGCGCGGTAGATCAGCGGGGTCTTGTGACGCCAGCAGTGCATGTAGCTGTGGCTGATCGACTCATGCTTGAGCAGCGCCCCCACTTCCTCAAGCTTAGCGACGATGTTCGGGTTGGCCTTCCAGATGAACTGACCGCCGAAGAATGGCAGCGAGTCGACATACACACCGTTGCTCTGCACCGGGTTGAGGATGTCGTCGTTGCTCATCCCGTAGCGCTTGCAGCTGTAGAAGTCGTCCTCGCCATAGGCCGGCGCGGAGTGGACGATACCAGTACCAGCGCCCAGTTCGACGTAGTCGGCCAGGTACAGCGGCGACAGGCGATCGTAGAACGGATGGCGGAAATTGATCAGCTCCAGTGCGGCGCCCGGGGCAGTGGCAATGACTTCGCCCTGCAGGCCATAACGCTGCAGGCTGCTCTCGACCATTTCCTCGGCCAGCAGCAGCAGGCGATCCCCCACATCCACCAGCGCGTAGGTGAACTCCGGGTGCACGTTCAGCGCCTGGTTGGCCGGAATGGTCCAGGGGGTGGTGGTCCAGATGACGATGGCGGTCGGCTTGTCCAGGCTGGCCAGGCCGAAGGCGGCGGCCAGCTTGTCGGCGTCCTCGATCGGGAAGGCGACGTCGATGGCGTCGGACTTCTTGTCCTGATACTCGACCTCGGCCTCGGCCAGGGCCGAACCGCAATCGAAGCAGAAGTTGACCGGCTTCAGGCCCTTGAACACGAAACCGTTCTTGACGATTTCCGCCAGCGCGCGGATTTCGCCGGCTTCGTTGACGAAGTTCATGGTCAGGTAGGGATTGTCCCACTCGCCCAGCACGCCCAGACGAATGAAGCCGGCCTTCTGCTCCGCCACCTGCTCTGCGGCGTAGGCACGGCAGCGCTCGCGGGTCAGGTCGGCGGGCTGGTTCTTGCCGAAGGTGGTTTCCACCTTGTGTTCGATCGGCAGGCCATGGCAATCCCAGCCCGGCACGTAGGGCGCATCGAAGCCGGCCATGGTCTTGGAGCGGGTGATGATGTCCTTGAGAATCTTGTTCAGCGCATGACCGATGTGAATGCTGCCGTTGGCGTAGGGCGGGCCGTCGTGCAGGACGAACTTCGGCCGGGTCTCGCCGAGCTGGCGCAGCTTCTGGTACAGGCCAATGCTGTCCCAGCGTGCCAAGGTCTCCGGCTCGCGCTGCGGCAGGCCGGCTTTCATCGGGAAGGCGGTATCCGGGAGGTTCAGCGTGGCTTTGTAGTCGGTCATCTCAGGCTCTTCGATCAATCAAGCGGTTGGCCAAGCCAGTAGGCCCGGGCGGCGGCGACATCCGCGTCGATCGCCGTCTTCAGCGCCTCCAGGGAGGCGAAACGCTGCTCATCGCGCAGCTTGTGGTGGAATTCCACCGTCAGGCGCTGGCCATAGAGATCGCCAGCGTATTCCAGCAAATGCACTTCCAGATGCGGGCTGCCATCGCCCGACACGGTCGGCCGCTGGCCGATATTGGCGACACCGGGGAAACGATGCCCCTCGTGCGCCGCAGTGACCAGAAACACTCCGCGCAGCGGCGGTTTGCGCCGTTTCAGCTGCACGTTGGCGGTCGGTGTACCGAGCTGACGGGCCAGCTTCTGGCCGTGCAGCACACGACCAGCCAGGGCGTAGGGGCGGCCCAGCAGGCGCTCGGCCAGCTCCAGTTCGCCGGCCTGCAGGGCCTGGCGCACACGGGTGCTGCTGACCCGCTCGCCATCCAGTTCGACGGTCAGCGCCGCCTCGACACTGAAGCCCTGCTGCTCACCGGCCTGGACCAGGAAGGCGAAGTCACCGGAGCGGCCGGCACCGAAGCGGAAGTCGTCACCGACCTCCAGATGCTTCACGTGCAGCCCATCCACCAGCACCTGGCGCACGAACTCGTCGGCGGACAGCTCGCGCAGACGGCGATTGAAGGCCAGGCACAACACCCGGTCGACGCCCTGGGCAGCCAGCAGCTCGAGTTTCTCGCGCAGACGGGTGAGGCGCGCCGGGGCGGTATCGGGCGCGAAGAACTCACGCGGCTGCGGCTCGAAGATCACCACGCAACTCGGCACGCCCAGCTCGATGGCGCGTTCACGCAGGCGAGCCAGGATGGCCTGGTGACCACGGTGCACGCCATCGAAATTGCCGATGGTGGCAACGCATCCCTGGGTCAGAGGTAGCAGATTGTGGAGGCCGCGGACCAGCTGCATAGCGTGCTTCTTGCTTACAAAGTGGCCGATTATACGCACAGGCGACTATCGGCGACAGGCAGTGTGTCAGCCGCTGGGCAAGTCAATGAATGGTGCGGCGGGCGAAATCCCTCGGGCGAAAACCGAGCAGCAGCAACATGCCGAAATAGGTCACCGCACCGGTTGCCACCAAGGCCCCCAGGCGCAGCAGCCGCATCAGCATGTCGCCCTCCTCCCATGCCGGCATGACATGCATCAGCGCCAGCAGCACCGCCGCCATGACCACCACCGCCAGCACCAGCTTGAGCAGGAACGGCGTCCAGCCCGGCTGCGGCTGGTACATGCGCCGGCTGCGCAACTGCCAGTAGAGCAGCCCCGCGTTAAGGCACGCCGCCAGGCTGATGGCCAGTGCCAGCCCGGCGTGCCGAAGATCCAGGCCGAAGACGAACAGCGCGTTCATCGCCTGGGTCGCCAGCAGGCTGACGATGGCGATGCGCACCGGGGTCTTGATGTTCTGCTGGGCATAGAAGCCCGGCGCCAGGATCTTGATCAGGATCAGCGCCAGCAGGCCGACTGCGTAGGCGACCAGCGCCTGCTGGGTCATGGCCGAGTCGTGGGCAGTGAACTTGCCGTACTGGAATAGCGAGACGACCAGCGGCTCGGCGATGATCGCCAGCGCCAGGGTGCAGGGCAGTACCAACAGGAAGCAGAGGCGCAGCCCCCAGTCGAGCAGCCGCGAATACTCCTCGCGGTCGGCACTGGCGTAGGTCTTGGCCAGCGCCGGCAGCAGGATGGTCCCCAACGCCACGCCGAGCACGCCGGAGGGCAGCTCCATCAGGCGATCCGCGTAATACATCCAAGACACGGAGCCGGCCACTAGGAAGGAGGCGAAGATGGTGTTGATGATCAGCGAGATCTGGCTCACCGACACGCCGAAGATCGCCGGCCCCATCTGCTTGAGCACCCGCCACACGCCCGTGTCGCGCAGGCTCAGGCGCGGCAGCACCAGCATGCCGGTCTTCTTCAGCGCCGGCAGCTGCCAGAGGAACTGCGCCAGGCCGCCGACCAGCACGGCCCAGCCCAGCGCCATGATCGGCGGATCGAAATACGGCGCGAACCAGACCGAGAACACGATCATGCTGACGTTCAGCAGGGTCGGCACGAACGCCGGCACCGAGAAGCGGTTCCAGGTGTTGAGCACCGCACCGACCAGCGACGATAGCGAGATCAGCAATATGTAGGGGAAGGTCACCCGCAGCAGATCGGTGGTCAGCGCGAACCGCTCGGCCTCGTCAGCGAAGCCCGGCGCGGTGATCCAGACGATCCACGGCGCGGCGAGGATGCCGAGCAAGGTCACCAGCGCCAGCACCAGGGTCAGCAGGCCGGCGACGTAGGCCAGGAAGGTGCGGGTCGCCTCCTCGCCCTGCTGGGTCTTGTACTCGGCCAGGATCGGCACGAAGGCCTGGGAGAAGGCACCCTCGGCGAAGATCCGGCGCAGCAGGTTGGGCAGCTTGAAGGCGACGACGAAGGCGTCCGACGCCACACCAGCGCCGAAGGTGCGCGCGATGATTGTGTCGCGGACGAAGCCCAGCACGCGGGAGAGCATGGTCAGGGAGCTGACGGCGGCCAGGGACTTGAGCAGATTCATGGAGTCTCGACGATCCGGAGGGCCGGCGCGGCTGGCCGGCAGATGAAGGCGAGGAGTGTAACCAGCCGCCGCTGGTCAGACCAGCCAATGAAGACACTTCCCCACTTGACAGGCACGCTGCGCATCGGCATGATTCGCGGCCTTATTTGTTGCTATCCCCCTAGTTTTCGAGGAGCTTGACGGTGGCCAATACACCTTCTGCCAAAAAACGCGCCAAACAGGCTGAGAAGCGTCGTAGCCATAACGCCAGCCTGCGCTCCATGGTCCGTACCTACATCAAGAACGTGGTCAAGGCTATCGACGCCAAGGACCTGGAAAAGGCTCAGACCGCCTACACCCTGGCCGTTCCGGTCATCGACCGCATGGCCGACAAGGGCATCATCCACAAGAACAAGGCCGCTCGCCACAAGAGCCGCCTGAACGGCCACATCAAGGTTCTGGCTACCGCCGCCTGATTGGTTCTGTTCTTGAAAAGACCGGCCTCAGGGCCGGTTTTTTATTGCCCGCGATTTTTCTCAAACAAAAGAAAAAGCCGGAGCATCCTCCGGCCTTCTTGATTACTGCGCCGCCCAGGGCAGGATCGGGATGGCCGTCACCGCATTCTGCGGACTACCCTCGATCACCCTGTCGCTATACACCAGATAGACCAGGGTATTGCGCTTCTGGTCGAAGAAACGCACCACCTGCATGGTCTTGAACACCAGCGAGGTACGCTCCTTGAATACTTCCTCGCCATCCTTCAGCTTGCCGACGAAGCGGACGGGACCGACCTGACGACAGGCAATCGACGCCTCGGCACGATCCTCGGCCAATCCCAGACCACCCTTGACCCCACCCGTCTTGGCGCGCGACAGGTAACAGGTCACGCCCTCCACCTTGGGATCGTCGAAGGCCTCGACCACGATTCTGTCGTTCGGCCCCACCCACTTGAACACCGTGGAGACCTCGCCGATCTCCTCCGCCTGCGCCACCAGCGGCAACGCCAGGCATACCGCCAGCAAACCCTTCGCAATACGCATAACACCTCCAAAATCGGCTCACAGGCTCGCGAGCTAGAGCCATGCAAGACAAAAGCAGGCGAGGAAGCGGAGTTTACAAGCCGTAAATGAGCTTTCCGAGCCTGCTTTTAACGCGGCAGGGCCGACGCACAGCAGCCTGTGAGCCGATTTTCAGACCAGAATCAGATTGTCCCGATGCACCAGCTCCGGCTCGTCGACATAGCCCAGCAGCCTCTCGATGGCATCGGAAGGCTGGCCGATGATCTTCTGCGCCTCCAAGGCACTGTAGTTGGCCAGGCCACGGGCAATCTCGCGCCCATCGGGCCCGACGCAGACCACCATCTCGCCACGACGGAAACTGCCCTGCACCTCGCGCACCCCGACCGGCAACAGGCTCTTGCGGTCGGCCGTCAGCGCCTTCACCGCCCCCGCATCCAGCACGAGGGTGCCGCGAGTCTGCAGATGACCCGCCAACCACTGCTTGCGCGCCGCCAGCAGGCCACGCTCGGGCGCCAGCAGGGTCCCCAGGCGCTCGCCCGCCTTGAGGCGATCCAGCACGCGCTCTATGCGCCCGCCGACAATCACCGTGTGCGCCCCGGAACGCGCCGCCAGACGCGCCGCGCGCAGCTTGGTCTGCATGCCTCCGCGCCCCAGCGCACCGCCGGTACCGCCCGCCACCGCATCCAGCGACGGATCGTCGGCGCGCGCCTCGAAAATCAGCTGGGCATCGGGATTGTGTCGCGGGTCGGCATCGAACATGCCGTCACGGTCGGTGAGGATCACCAGCAGGTCGGCCTCCACCAGGTTGGCCACCAGCGCCGCCAGGGTGTCGTTGTCGCCGAAGCGGATCTCGTCGGTGACCACGGTGTCGTTCTCGTTGATCACTGGCACCACGCTCAGGTCGACCAGCGTGCGCAGGGTGCTGCGGGCATTCAGGTAGCGCTTGCGGTCGGACAGGTCATCATGGGTCAGCAGCACCTGGGCGGTGTGCTTGCCATGCTCGGCGAAGCTCGACTCCCAGGCCTGCACCAGCACCATCTGACCGATGGCTGCCGCCGCCTGCAACTCGTGCATCGCGCTCGGGCGAGCGGTCCAGCCGAGGCGGCTCATGCCCGCCGCCACCGCGCCGGAAGACACCAGCACCAGCTCCACCCCCGCCTTGCGCAGGGCCACCATCTGCTCGACCCACACCGCCATGGCGGAGCGATCCAGGCCACGCCCGTCGGCGGTCAGCAGCGCACTTCCTATCTTCACCACCCAGCGCTGCGCGCCGGTCACCTTGTCCCGCATGATGCCCTCTGCATTCAAGCCAATCAGCACAACGCCGCTATTAAAGCGGCGCTGCACGATACCCATTGTCAGTCCCGGACGTAAATGATCTCGGGACCGTCTTCGTCATCCTCGAAGTCATCCCAGTCATCGTCGTCGCCTACATCATCGACGCTCTTCAGCCCCGCCTTACGCAGCGCGCGCTTGTCGTCCAACGCCTGCAGGCAGGCGCGCGCCTCGTCCTCGATGCGGCGATCCAGCTCCGCCAGCTCCTCGGCAAACGCCGGCTCTTCGGCGATGCGCACGGCACGCTCATCCATGTAGCGCATGATCGCCTGGCTCAGCGCCTCGGTACCCTCGCTCTCCAGGGCGGAGATGACGAACACCGGCCCCTTCCAGTCGAGACGCTCGACCACCGCCCGCATGCGCTCCTCGCGCTCATCGTCGAGCAACTGGTCGCACTTGTTCAGCACCAGCCAGCGCTCGCGCTCAGCCAGCGCCGGGCTGAATTTCTCCAGCTCGCTGATGATGACTTCGGCGGCCTCGGCGGGATCACTCTGATCCAGCGGCGCCATGTCCACCAGGTGCAGCAACAGATGGGTACGCGCCAGGTGCTTGAGGAAACGGATACCCAGACCGGCGCCTTCGGAGGCCCCCTCGATCAACCCCGGGATATCGGCGATCACGAAGCTCTTGTAGCGACCGACACTGACCACGCCCAGGTTCGGCACCAGGGTGGTGAAGGGATAGTCGGCCACCTTCGGCTTGGCCGCGGACACGGAACGAATGAAGGTGCTCTTGCCCGCGTTCGGCAAGCCGAGCAGACCGACATCGGCCAGCACCTTCAGCTCCAGCTTGAGGTCGCGCTGCTCACCCGGCTTGCCCGGCGTGGTCTGGCGCGGCGCACGGTTGGTGCTGGACTTGAAGCGGGTGTTGCCCAGACCATGCCAGCCACCCTGCGCCACCATCAGGCGCTGGCCCGGCTTGGTCAGGTCACCGATGATCTCCTGGGTCGCCGCGTCGATCACCGTGGTACCGACCGGCACCGGGAGGATCAGATCCTCGCCCTTGGCACCCGTGCATTCGGTACTGCCGCCCTTCTCGCCATTACGCGCATTGAAGCGACGGGTATAGCGGTAGTCGACCAGGGTATTCAGGTTCGGATCGGCCTCCATGAACACGGAGCCGCCGTCACCGCCGTCGCCGCCGTTGGGGCCACCCTTTTCGATGAACTTCTCTCGACGGAAGCTCATCATGCCGTTGCCGCCGTCACCGGCTTTTACAAATATCGAAACTTCGTCGACGAATTTCATTAGGGTTGCCTCCCACCGCAGCGGCGGGCCAGTGAACTCAGGAATACAGGATACACAGAAACAAAAAAGCCCCGTCGCGAGACAGGGCTTTTTCAGCAAGCGCGACCTCAGGCGGTCACGATGCTCACGTAACGGCGGTTGAACTCGCCCTTCACGTCGAACTTGATCACGCCGTCGACTTTCGCGAACAGGGTGTGATCCTTGCCCATGCCAACGCCGTAGCCAGCGTGGAACTGGGTGCCGCGCTGACGCACGATGATGTTGCCGGCCTTGATGACCTGGCCACCGTACATCTTCACGCCAAGGCGTTTGCTTTCTGAATCGCGGCCGTTACGAGTACTACCGCCAGCTTTTTTGTGTGCCATGAGTCATAGCCTCCTAAAAGGGGATCAGGCCTGGATGCCGGTGATCTTGATTTCGGTGAACCACTGACGGTGGCCCTGACGCTTCATGTGGTGCTTGCGACGGCGGAACTTGATGATGGTCACTTTGTCGTGACGGCCCTGGGAGACCACCTCGGCGACAACCTTGGCACCATCGACCACCGGAGCGCCGATTTTCACGTCGTCACCGTTGCCAACCAGCAGAACGCGGTCGAAAGTCACGGATTCGCCGGTGGCGACTTCCAGTTTCTCGACCTTGAGGAATTCGCCTTCGGCGACTTTGTACTGCTTGCCACCGGTAACAATTACTGCGTACATGGATTTTTCTCCGTTGAACCTGCTCACCCGACTCTTTATAGGAAGAGTTATTGGCCGGCATGGCTGCATGGGGCCGGAACTGACGCCCGTGCAATTGCGTAAGGCAGGGAGTGCCCATAGAAGTTTGGGGCCGCGATTGTACGGAAAGCCCGGAGGCGAGGCAAGCCCTGCCAGGCCTTGCCTTGACAGCCCCTACCCCGCCCCCTAGCATGCCGCGCAGCCCGGTCTGCCCAGGCAGACCCGCCATTTCGCCGCCCTCCGCCCCGCGAGGCAGCCGGCCCCGTTCCAGGAGCTCCCGTCACTGATGCAACCCCAGGCCTTCCAAAGCGTGGTCGCGGACGATTTCACCGCCGTCGACGGCATCATCCGCCAGCAGCTGAAGTCCCATGTGCCCCTGGTGGAAAAGATCGGCGACTACATCATCTCCGCCGGCGGCAAGCGCCTGCGCCCGCTGCTGGTGCTGCTCAGCGGCAAGGCGCTCGGCTACCAGGCCGACGACCTGCGCTTGCTGGCCGCCACCATCGAGTTCCTGCATACCGCCACTCTGCTGCACGACGACGTGGTCGACATGTCCGGCATGCGCCGCGGCCGCGCCACCGCCAACGCCCAGTGGGGCAACGCGCCGAGCGTGCTGGTCGGCGACTTCCTCTATTCCCGCTCGTTCGAGATGATGGTCGAGCTCGGCTCCATGCCGGTGATGCGCATCCTCTCCCGCGCCACCCGGGTGATCGCCGAAGGCGAGGTGCTGCAGCTGTCCAAGGTGCGCGACGCCAGCACCACCGAAGAGACCTACATGGACGTCATCCGCGGCAAGACCGCCATGCTGTTCGAGGCCTCGACCCACAGCGCCGCCGCCCTGGCCGGCGCGAGCGAGGCGCAGAGCGAGGCCCTGCGCCACTTCGGCGACCACCTCGGCATCGCTTTCCAGTTGGTCGACGATCTGCTCGACTACCAGGGCGACGCCACCACCCTGGGCAAGAACGTCGGCGACGACCTGGCCGAGGGCAAGCCGACCTTGCCGCTGATCTACACCATGCGCGAGGGCAGCGCCGAACAGGCCGCCCTGGTGCGCACCGCCATCCAGAAGGGCGGCATCGAGGATCTGGAGAGCATCCGTGCCGCCGTGCAGGCCTCCGGCTCCCTGGACTACACCGCCCGCCTGGCGCGCGAGCATGCCGAGAAGGCGATCGCCTGCCTGGAGGCCCTTCCGGACAACGCCTACCGCGACGCCCTGATCGAGCTGAGCCACTTCGCCGTCGCCCGCACCCACTGACACGGCGCCGCACGATGAAGAGCCCGTCCCTGTGACGGGCTTTTTTGTGCCCAGCCATCCTCTTCGGCCATCACCCGCAGAGACGTCAGGAATCGCTGCGGGCGATTTTTTGTGAGCCGATCTCGGCGTGCACGGCGACCGTTCGGTCGAGTGCCCGACAAAAGACGCGATTGAAGCTTGCTATTTTGATAATAGGAATTATTCTCATATCCATTGAATGGACGACAAAGGAGATGAGCCATGACCTATCTGATCGATGCCTGGCTGGATCGCCCCCACCCCTATCTGCGCATCCTCAACAGGGAGACCGGCGAGGTGTGCGCCGTGCTGGAAGAGGAAGCCATAGGCGAGTTGCGTGATCAGGGCGACCTCGACCTCGCCGGCCTCAGTTCGTGCGAACCGGGCGTGCTTAAGGAGCTGGTGCGCGGCCTGTTCCTGTTCTGCTACGCCCGAGCACTCAGGCCCCACAGCGAGCCGCACTGAGCCACGCTGACGAGGCGCAGCCAGACCGCCAGTCTCGTCGGCAACCCGGCACAGGGAGCGTGTCGGGATAGCGCGGAGCGATTGCCCCGCGCAGGTGCCCGGATCGGTCAGGAAGGCCGTCCGGGCATCACCTTTTACAGGATGTCGAGCAGCTCGACGTCAAACACCAGCACACTGTGCGGCGGGATGCTGCCGACAGCCTGGCCACCGTAGGCCAGTTCGCTCGGTACGTGCAGGCGCCACTTGCTGCCGGCGTTCATCAGTTGCAGGGCCTCGACCCAGCCGGCGATCACGCCGCCGACCGGAAATTCGGCCGGCTGGCCCCGATCATAGGAACTGTCGAACACGGTGCCGTCGATCAGGGTGCCGTGATAATGGGTACGCACATGATCCTCGCGCGACGGTTTGGCACCCTCACCCGCCACCAGCACTTCGTACTGCAGGCCGGACTCCAGCACGGTCACGCCCTCACGCTTGGCGTTCTCGACCAGATACTCGCGCCCGGCACCGGCAGCAGCCTCTGCCTTGGCGGCGGCCTCGGCCTGCATGACTTCGCGGATCACCCGGAAGCTGGCGTTCAGCGCCTCGGGCGAGACCTGGCTGGGCTGACCGTTGAAGGCGTCGCGCAGGCCGGCGACGATAGCCTCCAGGCTGGCGCCGGGCGGCGGGTTGTCGCGCAGCTGGTCGCCCAGTTGGCGGCCGATGCCGTAGCTGACACGGCCTTCGTCGGTGGAAAGCTCGCTGGAAAGATTCAGGTCGGACATGGCCGGGCTCCGCTGGGGGTCGAAAAAGGTCGGCCAGACTAGCACAGCCACCCGCAAACGAAACCGCCCGGGCATCTCGCGACGGCCGGGCGGTTGCGACACGAGGCGGGATCAATCGTGCTTGGTCAGCTTGTCCAGATAGCCCATGGCGAAGGCCGAGGCGACGAAGGTCATGTGGATGATCACATACCACTTCAGGTGATCAATCTCGTAATTGCGCGCGTCCATGAACACCCGCAGCAGGTGGATCGAGGAGATCGCCACGATGGACGCCGCCACCTTCATCTTCAGCGAGCTGGAGTCCATTTTGCCCAGCCAGCTGAGCTTCTCCTTGGACTCGTCGATATCCAGCTGGGACACGAAGTTCTCGTAGCCGGAGATCATCACCATCACCAGCAGACCGCCGACCAGGGCCATGTCGATCAGCGACAGCAGCACCAGGATCAGCTCGGCCTCCGCCATCGCGAAGACGCTGGGCAGAATATGGAAGACTTCCTGGAAGAACTTCAGCGCCAGCGCCAGCAGTCCCAGCGACAGGCCGAAGTAGATAGGCGCCAGCAGCCAGCGCGAGGCGTACATCGCGTTTTCAATAAAGCGTTCCATGTTGACTCGCCGAGTGGAAAAAACAGGCGGCGAGTATACCCAGCCAGCCATGGCGGGCAAGGCACCCGCGTCGCCGAGAGGTTATCCCCGTCTGCTGTGGATAACCTTGTGGGCAGAGGCAGGAAGGATTGCCGTATCCCCGGCGCAGCGGGAGTCCCGTACGGATTGGGCAAAAAGCGCTCAGCTCTCCGGGTGAAACTGACAGATGCCGGCCGGGCCTGGGCATGCGCCATTCAACCTGCGCAGCTCCGCCAGCAGATGCAGGCGCCAGATGGGCTCATCCGTACAGGGCTCATAGCCTTGAACGGCCAGGCAATCGGCAATCGAATCGAGCACCCTCTCTGCGACGAAAGGCCCGTGGAATGGGCCTTGCGCCTTGATCGCCGAGGGCTGCGCCCCCGACATGCCGGCCGCGCACAGCAGCGTCCACAAGCCACGCCCGCCGGCCAGCGGACGGATCTCGCACTCGATACGGGTGGTCAGGCCCAGGCACTGACGGGTGAGGCAGAGGCTGCGCGGCATGGCGGCGATCCTCGCGAGGTCTGGCATTCAGCCTACACCCCGCCACACCGCTTCGGAAAGGTGAAAGTTATCCCCGCAGACTGTGGATAACTCTGTGGACGGCGCCTGGGAAAAGCCGTCACAGCGACGCCCGCCGAGGGCGCCGCCGGAATGGGCAGAGACTGACCAGTTGTCGCGTGACCGCGAGCGTCATTCCTTGGGCGCTTTCGCCGCCGGCTTGGCCCGGGTCTTCACTTCCTTGATCTTCGGCTCCTTGTCCTTCTCTTCCTCTTCCATCCCCATCTCGGCGATGCTGCGCAGGCGCTCCACCACCCGTGCGTTGACGCTGCCCTTGGGGAAGCGCCCCTTCTCGTCCGGCGCGCCCGCCGGCTCACCCAGCAGCAGGGCCAGGGCCTCGTCGACGTGGCGCACGGCATAGACGTTGAACTGGCCGTTGCGCACCGCCTGCAGCACGCGCTCGTCGAGCATCAGGTTGCTGACGTTGGAATGGGGGATGATCACCCCCTGCTCGCCGGTCAGGCCACGCGCCTCACACAGGCGGAAGAAGCCTTCGATCTTCTCGTTGACACCGCCGACCGCCTGCACCTCGCCGAACTGGTTGATCGAGCCGGTGATCGCGAAGCACTGCTTGAGTGGCGTGCGCGACAGGGCCGAGATCAGGGTGCAGACCTCACCGAGGGAGGCGCTGTCACCGTCGACATAACCGTAGGACTGCTCCAGCGCGATGCTGGCAGAAATCTCCAGGGGGAATTCCTGGGCATAGCGGCTGCCGAGGAAGCCGGTGACGATCATCACGCCCTTGGAGTGGATCGGCTGCCCCAGGCTGACCTCGCGCTCGATGTCGACGATGCCCGAGCCGCCCGGGTAGACCGTGGCGGAAATCCGCGCCGGCACGCCGAAGGCGGAGTCGCCGACTTCCAGCACGGTCAGCCCGTTGCACTTGCCGATGGCCTCGCCGGCGGTGTCGATCAGGATGATGCCGGCCAGCATGTCGTCGATGATCCGCGCCGACACGCGCCCGGTGCGGTCGGACTTGGCCTTCAGCGCCCGCTCGATATGGCCGACATCGGTCACCGCATCACCGGCCAGCTGGCGCACGAAGTCGGCCTCGCTGACCAGCTGGAACAGGTCGCCGATGCGCGCCGACAAACGCCCCTGGTGCTCGGCCAGGCGCGCGCTGTAGGTGGCCAGGCGCGCCACGGCGGCGGCGCTCAGCGGCGCCATGCCCTCTTCCGAGGTGCGGGTCTTGAGCAGCTGGGCGAACTGTTCGAGGCTGTCGTCGGCGACCGGGATCTCCTCGTCGAAGTCCACCAGCACGCGGAACATCTCCTGGAAGTCGGAATCCAGGTCCTGCAGCGCGTAGTAGAGCTGGCGCGAGCCGATGATGATGACCTTGAGCTGCAGCGGAATGACCTGGGGCGTCAAGGTCACGGTGGCGATGCGCCCCATGTCGCCGAGCGGCGACTCCATCTTCAGCTGGCGCGAATGCAGCGCGCGCTTGAGCGCGTCCCAGACGAAGGGCTCGCCGAGCAGCTTTTCCGCCTCCACGATCAGGTAGCCGCCATTGGCGCGGTGCAGGGCACCCGGGCGCAGCTGGCGGTAGCTGGTGTAGAGCGCGCCCTGGTCGGTGCTGTACTCGATGCGGCCGAACAGGTTGTCGTAGGTCGGGTGCGATTCGAACACCACCGGGGCGCCGCCGTCGGCGTGATGATCGACTACCAGGCTGGGGCAGTACTGCTCCTCCAGCATCTCGCGGCGCTGGACGTCGGGCTTGTCGTCCAGCAACTGGTCGACCACCGTGCGCAGCAGGTTGACCTGCACCGCCTGCAGGTAGGCGCAGACGCCGGTGTTCTCCGCGTATTTCTCCGAGAGCGGCGCGAGCAGCGGCTGCAGGGCCAGGGTGATGGTTTCCTCGTTGAGCTGGCGCAGCTGGTTGCTGCTCTCGCGCTTCCACTGAGGCAGGCTGGCCAGCTCCTCGTTGAGGCGCTCTTCCAGCACGGCGATGTCCTCATGGAAGCGCTCGCGCTCGGCTTCCGGCAACTGGGCGAATTCCGCTTCGTCCAGCGCCTTGCCGTCCTTCATCGGCGTGAAGGCGATGTTCGAACTGTCGCGGTAAAGGGCGACATCCTTCTCCAGCGCGAGCTTCTCGATCAGGTCCAGCGCCTTGTCGTAGCGCTGGTTGAAGATGCGGTCGATGGCACCCTTCTTCTGCTGGTAGGTGGGCGTCTCGAACACTGCGGGGAAGGTCGCCAGCAGATTGTCGATCAGATGGCCCACATCGGCGGTGAACTCCGCGGCGGTGCCGGGCGGCAGCTCCAGCGCGCGCGGCTCGCGCGGCTCGTCGAAGTTGTTGACGTAGACCCGGTCGTCCGGCGTGGCCTGGCGCTTGGCCTCGGCCTTGAGGTAACGCTGCACGAAGGAGAAGCGGCCGGTGCCCGGCTCGCCCATCACGTACACGTTGTAGCCAGGGCGCGGCATCGCCACGCCAAACTGCAGCGCCTCGACGGCGCGCTCCTGGCCGAGCACGCCACGGAAGGGTTCGAGATCGTCGGTGGTGGTGAAGTTGAACTGGTCGGGGGCGCAGGGGCGGGTCAGGGCATCGGGCGCCAGGCGCAGGCTGGCAGCGAAGGATTCGGGCATCGGAAGTCCTTGTCGAAGCGGGCTAGCCGCAAGATGGGACCATTCTGGCGCCGCCCCGGCGCCGCTGGCAAGGCGGTAGTCGGAGCGCATCCTCTGAGGCACGAGACGCAGCCAACACTACTCAGGCGCTGCCGCGCACCTGCGCCCAACCCAGGTCGAAACGCGCCAGGTACTTGCGCAGGCGATCGGCATCGTTGGCCTTGGCCTTCGCCTGGCGAGACACCCCGAACAGGCACCGCCCCGCCTCGGACAGGCTGGCGCTTTCGCGGCAGACCGCAACCACCGCCTTCAACTGCAGACGGTCGAACAGATCGATGTCGGCCACCCGCTCGCCCAGCACCGCCTGCAAGTCATCCGGCCGCACCTCCAGTCCCCAGGCGTGGCGCAGCCGGGCGATCTCTTCCTCGACCTGAGCCTCGTCGATCCGCCCGCTGTCCGCCAGGGTCGCCATGCGCGTGATCGAGGCGGACAGCTCGCGGAAGTTGCCCTGCCACGCCGCCTCGCCGGAGGTGGCGAAGGCTAGGTAGCGGCGACGCGCCTCCAGGTTGAAGCGGACCAGTCGCCCCTGCTCGCGCGCATGACGCTCCAGTTCGAAGTCGATGTTCGGCTCGATGTCCTCGCGGCGCCCGGCAAGCCCGGGCAGGTCGAATGTCCACAGGTTGATCCGCGCGTAGAGGTCCTCGCGGAACAGCCCCTCGGCGACGCGCGCCCGCAGGTCGCGGTGGGTGCCGGCGATCAGCAGGAAATCGCTGGCCACCTCCTTGTCCGAACCGAGCGGGAAGAAGCGCTTCTCTTCGATGGCCTTGAGCAGCATGGCCTGCTCGTCGAGCCCCAGCTCGCCTATCTCGTCGAGAAACAGCATGCCTCCATCGGCTGCTCGCAGCAGGCCGTCACGGGCGTTCTGCGCACCGGTGAAGGCACCCTTGATATGGCCGAACAGCGCCGACATGGCGCCATCGCCGCGCAAGGTCGCGCAGTTGACCTCGACGAAACGGCCATCGACCTGGTGTCGGCTGCGCTTTAGCTCGTACACGCGGCGAGCGAGGAAGGACTTGCCGGCGCCGGTCGGGCCGATCAGCAGCATCGGCGCCGTCGAGCGCACCGCCACCCGCTCGATCTGCTCGATGGAGCGGTTGAAGGCCGCATTGCGCGTGGCGATGCCGGACTTGAGGAAGGCCAGCCCTTCCAGGCGCTCGTGCTGGAAACGGGTCGCGATGCGGTCGTAACGCGACAGGTCGAGGTCGATCAGCGCGTGAGTGCCGGTGACCTGGGCCTCTTCATCGCGTCGACGCGCCGGCGATGTCTGCACCAGTCGCGCCGGCAGGTAGCGCGCCTCGGTAAGCAGGAACCAACAGATCTGCGCCACGTGGGTGCCGGTCGTGATGTGCACCAGATAGTCCTCACGCTCAGTATCGAAGGCGTAGGCGCTGGTGAAGTCATGCAGCGCGCCATAGACCTCTTCGAAATCCCAGGGATCGCGCAACCGCATCGGCTGCAGGCGCACCTCGGTTTCCGGCGAGACCTGCTCGATATCGGCGCGGATACGCTCGGCCAGGCTGACGTCGCGGGCATCCACGCCATGGATCAGCTCCAGCCTGTCGATCAGCAGGTCCGCCTGCTGGCACAGGCCGATGCTTGGTCGCCACTTTCCCCAGCGGTTGGCACCCTTGCCCACGCGATCGAGAGTGGAGCCGAGGAAGCCGATGGCGACGGTACGCTTGCGTGAAATGTTCATCTGCCTCTCGGTTTCCGTTAATGGGCGCAACCAATCTTATCTATAAGGATAAATTAATATCCATAAATCTATAAAAAATCAGATACTTGTCCCCAGCCACAGGCGTTAATCCCACCGTATCTATAAATTTATTCTTTTAAATTCAATTAGTTGAAATATTTTAAGACTCGCAAAGCCAAACCTGGCACAGCCACTGCAATAGTTCTGGCAAGCAAGGACAACAGAGCGAGATGCCAAGATGGCCAACTTCACATTGTTCAACACCCGAGACGCCCAACTGCCTGCCTGCGATGCGCTGAACAGCCAGCAGGCTCCGGCCTACGCCTACAAACCCAGGCACAAGCTGGCGCAGATGGCGGTAACCGGTTGCCTGAACCAGACCTTCTATGCCGACGCCGAAACCCAACTGGCCGAAGTGCTGAAGCTGGTCGCCGAACTGGACGCCCGCTACGTGGCCAAGGCCGCGCTGTACGCTCGCAGGAAAGGCCACATGAAAGACATGCCCGCCCTGTTGCTGGCCGCCCTGGCGGCGCAGCGTTCGAGCCTGGTGTCGGCGCTGTTCGGTCAGGTGGTGGACAACGGCAAGATGCTGCGCACCTTCGTGCAGATCCTGCGTAGCGGCGTGACCGGGCGTAAGTCCCTCGGCTCGCAGCCCAAGCGCCTGGTGCAGACGTGGCTGAACACGGCCAGCGAACGCCAGCTGCTGCAGGCCGCGATCGGCAACCAGCCGTCCCTGGCGGACGTGGTGAAGATGGCTCATCCCAAACCGGCCGAGGCCTGGCGCGAAGCCTTCTTCGCCTGGCTGATCGGCAAGCCGGTGGATGCCGCCGCCCTGCCGCCGCTGACCCGCGCCCTGCTGGCGTTTCGCAGCGGTGCGAGCAGCGAGCTGCCGGACGTGCCGTTCCAGCTGCTCGGCAACGAGACACTGAGCCCGGTGCAATGGGCCGAGCTGGCGGGCCGGATGGGCTGGCAGGCACTGCGCATGAACCTCAACACCCTGGCGCGCCACGGCGCGTTCGCGGTCGAGGGTTGCACCGAGGCGGTAGCGGCACGCCTGGCCGATGCCGAAGCGGTGGCCAAGGCGCGGGTTTACCCGTACCAGTTGCTGGCCGCCTACCGGATGACCGGTGAAGGCATACCGCCGGCGGTGCGAGAGGCGCTGCAGGATGCCCTGGAGCTGTCGCTGGCCAACGTGCCGGCGCTGACCGGCAACGTGGTGGTATGCCCGGACGTGTCCGGCTCGATGCACAGCCCGGTCACGGGTTATCGCCAGGGCGCGACCACGGCGGTGCGCTGCATCGATGTGGCTGCGCTGGTGGCGGCGGCGATCCTGCGCAAGCAGCCGCAGGCCCGCATACTGCCGTTCGAGAACAGTGTGGTGAAGGTGGCGCTCAACCCGCGTGACAGCGTGATGAGCAACGCGCAGAAGCTGGCAGCAATCGGCGGCGGCGGGACCAGCTGTTCCGCCCCGCTGAAGCAACTGGCGGACGCCAAGGCCAAGGTGGACACGCTGATCCTGGTTTCCGACAACGAATCCTGGATCGACGCCCGCCGCCATGGCGCCACGGAAACCCTGCGCCAGTGGGCGCGGATCAAGCGGCTCAACCCGCAGGCGCGGCTGATCTGCATCGACCTGCAGCCACATGGCACCACGCAGGCCGCGGACCGCGCGGACATCCTGAATGTCGGCGGCTTCAGCGACGCGGTGTTCGACGTGGTGGCGCAGTTCGCCAGCGGCACTTTCGGCACCGGCCACTGGGTCGACGCCATCGAGAAGATGGAGATATGAGAAAGCCCCCGACCAATTGGGGTCGGGGGCAAAAGATCAACGATTTCGAGCGCGTTCGAATGCCGATGGGACTACATCCAAGACGTCTCATCACTCCCCTGTCGAGCACGAGCGAAGGCACGAATGCCAGTGGCTGTACATCGGTTAAGTGGGTTCGATTCCCGCCCGTGGCAACACGGAACAGCCACTCATTTTGTCGTGCCACCTGATTCACGGTTTTGCGACGAATGCCGGTGGAACTACACCCTTCCACGGTCGAGATGCGGGTTCGAATCCCGTCGGCTCCATCACTGGGGGGCCGTAGTTCAATGGCAGAACACGAAAATACGTTTCACCACCCTTGTCGTCGCATCTTTTTCAGGCCCGCCACGGCGGGCCGGCAGCGAATGCCACAGGCACTACATCGTGTCGCGGGTTCGAATCCCGCCCCGGCAGCGGGTAGCTCAGTCGGTAGAGCAGATGTGCCTGTCACCTCGTCGCTGCACGGAGGCCCTGCCTCCACCCTTTTTCGATCGACCCGGCGAATGCCGGTGGAACTACAGAACGCAAAGGTCGCGGGTTCGACTCCCGTCAGCCGCAAGGCTGTAGCTCAGCGGATAGAGCACTGCGCATGTTTCGCCACGAATTGTCGCCGCAATGAGAACAGGCTGGCACGGCCAGCACGGATACGAGTGAATGACGATGCAAACCAAGACCTACAACCTGCTGGAAGTCGCCAACGGCAAGCCGATCAAGCTGTGGACCCAAGGCGTTCCGGTCGAGGAAGACGCCAAACAGCAACTGATGAACACCGCGAAGATGCCCTTCATCTTCAAGCACCTGGCGGTGATGCCGGACGTGCACCTGGGCAAGGGCTCGACCATCGGCAGCGTGATCCCCACGGTCGGCGCCATCATCCCGGCCGCGGTCGGAGTGGATATCGGCTGCGGGATGATCGCCGCGCGTACCTCGCTGATGGCCCACGACCTGCCGGATAACCTGGCAGGGCTGCGCGCCGCCATCGAGAAGGCCGTGCCGCACGGACGAACCTCCGGTCGTGGCGCTCGCGACAAAGGCGCCTGGGAAAACGTGCCGGAAATGACCGACCAGGCCTGGTCGGCCCTGAGCGAGCGCTTCAAGGCGATCACCGACAAATACCCGAGGCTCGCCAATACCAACAACCGCAAGCACCTGGGAACCCTGGGCACCGGCAACCATTTCATAGAAGTCTGCCTGGACGAGGCCAACCGCGTCTGGTTCATGCTGCACAGCGGCTCGCGCGGCGTGGGTAACGCCATCGGCAATCTGTTCATCGAGCTGGCCCAGGCCGATATGCGCCAGCACATCGCCAACCTGCCGGATCGCGACCTGGCGTACTTCGAGGAAGGCAGCCGGCACTTCGCCGACTACGTGGAAGCGGTGGGCTGGGCCCAGGACTTCGCCAAGCAGAACCGCGCACTGATGATGCACGCGGTGATCGCCGCCGCACGCGGGATGATCGCCAAGCCGTTCGACGTGGCCCTGGAGGCGGTGAACTGCCACCACAACTACGTGCAGAAGGAACGGCATTTCGGCGAAGAGGTACTGGTGACCCGAAAAGGCGCGGTATCGGCGAAGAAAGGCGAACTGGGGATCATCCCCGGCTCGATGGGCGCCAAGAGCTTCATCGTCCGCGGCCTGGGCAACGAGGAGGCGTTCTGCTCCTGCAGCCACGGTGCCGGTCGGACCATGAGCCGGACCAAGGCCAAGAAGCTGTTCACCGTGGACGACCAGATTCGCGCCACGGCCCATGTCGAATGCCGAAAGGACGCCGACGTGATCGACGAAATCCCGATGGCCTACAAGGACATCGACCATGTCATGGAAGCCCAGCGCGAGCTGGTAGAAGTCGTGCATACCCTGCGACAGGTGGTATGCGTGAAAGGCTGAGCGAACCAGGCGAGCCAGCAGTGCCGCCTGCCCCGCTAGAAGGAACTGCAAGATGAATCATGAACAGCGCCACCCGCTCAGCGACGCCATGCGTGCACGGGTACTGGAGGAACTCGAACGAATAGAGCGCGAGTGCAACGTCAAGGTGCTCTATGCCTGCGAGTCCGGCAGCCGAGCCTGGGGTTTCGCCTCGACCAATAGCGACTACGACGTGCGCTTCGTTTACGTGGAAAAGCCGGACTGGTTCGTTCAGGTGAATGAGCCACGCGACGTGATCGAGCGCCCGCTGGACGACGAACTGGATGTCAGCGGTTGGGAGCTGCGCAAGACGCTCGGCCTGCTTCGCAAATCCAACCCGACGCTGCTGGAATGGCTCGACTCTCCGCTGGTGTATCGCCAGGAAGACGAAGCGACAGCACGACTGCGCGAACTGGCCGAACTGTTCTACAGCCCGCCAGCGGCACGCAACCATTACCTGTCGATGGCCAGGAAAAACTTCCGCGGCTACCTGCAGGGCGAATCCGTGCGCTTCAAGAAGTACTTCTACGTGCTGCGCCCTTTACTCGCCGTACTGTGGATCGACCAGGAACGGGGCCGACCGCCGATGACATTCGCCGAACTGCTGCAGACGGTGGGTGAGCCCTCACTGCTTGCAGAAGTCGATGAGCTGCTGGCACTCAAGCGTGGTGCCGACGAGTCGGCCTATGGTCCGAGGCGCCTGGCACTGCATGACTTTATCGAGAGGCAGCTGGAGCGCCCCATACCAACGTTGCCCCGTACAAAAGCGGACAGCAACCTGCTCGATGATTACTTGCGCGAATTGGTCAAGCACTACGCGCGATGAAACTCGGCTCACCGCCGAGATAGGGAACAGAAATGAACAAGGACATCCTCGAACTGGACGGCGCCATCGGCGGAGGCCAGGTACTGCGCAGCGCGCTGAGCCTGTCGATGCTCAGCGGCCAGCCGTTCTCCATCCACAATATTCGCGCCAGGCGCAGCCGCCCCGGCCTGCTGCGTCAACACCTGACCGCCGTGCAGGCGGCGGCGCAGGTCTGCTCGGCCGAAGTCGAGGGCGCGGAACTGGGGTCGCAGCGGCTGAGCTTCAGCCCCGGCGCCATTCGCGGCGGCGACTATCGGTTCGCCATCGGCAGCGCCGGCAGCTGCACCCTGGTGCTGCAGACGCTGCTGCCCGTCCTGTTGCGAGCCGATGCGCCGAGCACACTGCACATCAGCGGCGGCACTCACAATCCGCTGGCGCCACCGGCGGACTTCCTAATGCGCGCCTGGTTGCCGCTCCTGCGGCGCATGGGCGCCAAGGTCGACATGCAGTTGCTCCGTCATGGTTTCGCACCGGCCGGAGGCGGGGTGATCTCGTCCCAGGTCGAGCCGTCCCTCCTTTCGCCCCTGCACCTGCTCGAGCCAGGAGCGGTATTGCGGCAGGGAGCCAGCGCCCTGCTCGCCGGTATTCCGGGGCATGTCGGCGAGCGCGAGCTTGCCCGGGTCATGAAACGCCTCAAGTGGCCGGATGAGGGCCTGCGATTCGTCTGGCTGGAACAGGAGGAAGGACCGGGCAACGCGCTATTGCTGGAGATCGTCTGCGAGCAGGTGACGGAAATCTTCAGCGCCTTCGGCCAGAACGGCATACGCGCCGAGCGGGTAGCCGACAGCGCCATCGACCAGGCACGCGAGTGGCTGCAGAGCGGCACCGCGGTGGCGGAACACCTGGCCGACCAGTTGCTGCTGCCCATGGCGCTGGCCGGTGGCGGCAGCTTCACCACGCCGCGGATGACGGAGCATCTGGCGAGCAATCTCGAGGTGCTGCAGCGTTTCCTGCCCGTGGTCGTCCGTTGCAACGAGCCCCGTCGCGGGGCGTTGCTCATCGAACTGAGCGCCTGAGCCTTCCGTCGCCCCTGAAAAAGGCTCTGTCCACGTGAGTTGTTGCACACCTTGTGGGAGAGGATTTATCCGCGATTTCGCGGCCAATCGGGATGCCGCCAGCCGCTCCCACAAAGCGGGATTGCGCCACCAGCACGTAACTAAGCCATGAAAAAGGCCGCCAGATGGCGGCCTTCGGATACGACAGGGGAGGTCAGACCACGCCCTGGGCCAGCATGGCGTCGGCGACTTTCACGAAGCCGGCGATGTTGGCGCCCTTCACGTAGTTGATCCGGCCGTTTTCCTCGCCGTGGTGCACGCAGGCGTGGTGGATGTTCTGCATGATGCCGTGCAGGCGCTGGTCCACTTCGCCGGCACTCCAGTGCAGGCGCATGGCGTTCTGGCTCATTTCCAGGCCGCTGGTGGCCACGCCGCCGGCGTTGGAGGCCTTGCCCGGGGCGTAGAGGATGCCGGCCTCGATGAACAGGTCGACGGCTTCCAGGGTCGACGGCATGTTGGCGCCTTCGGCGACGCAGATGCAGCCGTTGCTCAGCAACGTGCGTGCGTCCTCGGCGTCCAGCTCGTTCTGGGTGGCGCAGGGCAGCGCGATGTCGCATGCCAGGCCCCACGGGCGCTGGCCGGTGAGGAAGCGCAGGCCGAAGTGCTCGGCCATCTCGCTGATGCGGCCGCGGCGCACGTTCTTCAGGTCCATCAGGTACTGCCACTGTTCTTCGGTGAGGCCTTCCTCGGCGAACAGGGTGCCCTCGGAGTCGGACAGGGAGATGACCTTGCCGCCCAGCTCCATGACCTTCTGCGCCGCGTACTGGGCGACGTTGCCCGAGCCGGAGACAGTCACGCGCTTGCCGTCGAAACCCTCGCCCTTCCGCTTGAGCATTTCCTCGGCGAAGTACACGCAGCCGTAGCCGGTGGCTTCCGGGCGGATCAGGCTGCCGCCGTAGGTCAGGCCCTTGCCGGTCAGCACCGAGGTGAATTCGTTGGCCAGGCGCTTGTACTGGCCGAACAGGTAGCCGATCTCGCGCGCGCCGACGCCGATGTCGCCGGCCGGCACGTCGAGGTCCGCGCCGACGTGGCGGTACAGCTCGCTCATGAAGGACTGGCAGAAGCGCATCACTTCGCCGTCGCTGCGGCCCTTCGGATCGAAGTCCGAGCCGCCCTTGCCGCCGCCCATGGGCAGGGAGGTCAGCGAGTTCTTGAACACCTGCTCGAAGGCGAGGAACTTGAGCACGCCCAGGTTGACCGACGGGTGGAAGCGCAGGCCGCCCTTGTACGGGCCGATGGCGCTGCTCATCTGTACGCGGAAGCCGCGGTTGACATGGACCCGCCCCTTGTCGTCGACCCACGGCACGCGGAACAGGATGGCCCGCTCGGGCTCAACGATGCGCTCGACGATGCCGGCTTCCACGTAGTGGGGGTTGGCTTCGAGGAAAGGCCAGAGGGAGCGCAGCACCTCTTCCACCGCCTGGTGGAACTCGGGCTGGTCGGGATCGCGCTGCTTGAGGCGCGCGAGAAAGCTGTCGACGGACTGGATCATGAGGCACCCGCACTGATTCGATATTTCAGGGGGCGAGACTCTAGCAATCGCGAGAGCACCAATAAAGAACAAAATGGCGCTTTTATGAATCTATTTGGTGCATTTCTGTAAAAGCAACTGGAAAAACCATGAAAAAACGGGGCCATCCGGCCCCGTCTTCATGCACGTCATTGGTGCGGATACGCACCAGACGGGCACATCACTGCGCCAGCTTCTTGTGGCGAACCCGATGCGGCTGGGCAGCGGCCTCGCCGAGGCGTTTCTTGCGGTCGGCCTCGAACTCGGTGTAGTTGCCCTCGAAGAAGTACACCTGGCCATCGTCCTCGTAGGAGAGGATGTGGGTGGCGATACGGTCCAGGAACCAGCGGTCGTGGCTGATCACGATGGCGGCGCCGGGGAAGTCCAGCAGCGCCTCTTCCAGGGCGCGCAGGGTTTCCACGTCGAGGTCGTTGGACGGTTCGTCGAGCAGCAGCACGTTGCCGCCCTGCTTCAGGGTCAGCGCCAGGTGCAGGCGGCCGCGTTCACCGCCGGAGAGGTCCTTGACGAACTTCTGCTGGTCGGCGCCCTTGAAGTTGAAGCGCCCGACGTAGCCACGCGACGGCACCTCGTAGTTGCCGACCTTGATCATGTCGAGACCGTCGGAGACCTGCTCCCACACGGTCTTGCCGCCGTCCAGGCTGTCGCGGCTCTGGTCGACGCTGGCGATCTGCACGGTGTCGCCGATCTCGATGGTGCCGGAGTCCGGCTGCTCCTTGCCGGTGATCATGCGGAACAGGGTCGACTTGCCCGCGCCGTTGCCGCCGATCACGCCGACGATGGCGCCCTTGGGGATGCTGAGCGACAGGTTGTCGATCAGCACGCGATCACCGTAGCCCTTGCTGACGTTGTTCAGCTCGATGACCTTGTCGCCCAGGCGCGGACCGGCCGGGATGTAGATCTCGTTGGTCTCGCTGCGCTTCTGGAATTCCTGGGACTGCATTTCCTCGAAGCGCTGCAGGCGGGCCTTGGACTTGGACTGGCGGGCCTTGGCGCCCTGGCGCACCCATTCCAGCTCGGCCTTCATCGCCTTGGCGTGGGATGCCTCCTGCTTGGCTTCCTGGGCCAGGCGGTTGGACTTCGACTCCAGCCAGCCGGAGTAATTGCCCTCATAGGGGATGCCGTGGCCACGGTCCAGTTCGAGAATCCAGCCAGCGACATTGTCGAGGAAGTAGCGGTCGTGGGTGATCGCCACCACGGTGCCCGGGAAGTCGTGGAGGAAGCGTTCCAGCCAGGCGACGGAGTCGGCGTCCAGGTGGTTGGTCGGTTCGTCCAGCAGCAGCATGTCGGGGGCCGACAGCAGCAGGCGGCACAGGGCCACGCGGCGCTTCTCGCCACCGGACAGGTGCTCGATCTTCGCCTCCCACGGCGGCAGGCGCAGGGCGTCGGCGGCGACTTCCAGCTGGCGCTCCAGGTTGTGGCCGTCGCTGGCCTGGAGGATGGCCTCCAGCTTGGCCTGCTCGGCGGCCAGTGCGTCGAAGTCGGCATCCGGCTCGGCGTAGGCGGCATACACTTCATCCAGACGGGCCTGGGCCTGCTTGATCTCGCCCACGGCCTCCTCGACGATCTCGCGCACGGTCTTGGCCGGGTCGAGCTGCGGCTCCTGCGGCAGGTAGCCGACCTTGATGCCCGGCATCGGACGGGCCTCGCCGCCGATCTCGGTGTCGACCCCGGCCATGATGCGCAGCAGGGTGGACTTGCCGGCGCCGTTCAGGCCGAGCACGCCGATCTTGGCGCCGGGGAAGAACGACAGGGAGATGTCCTTGAGGATTTCGCGCTTCGGGGGCACGACCTTGCTGACCCGATGCATGGTATAGACGTACTGAGCCATGGCTGACCTTGGTTCTGCGTAAACTGGGAATGAAAAGGAAACCGCGCCCCCGGCCCACCGGCCGGAGGCAGTAATTCCGGGAGCGAGGGGCAGTATCAGGAAACCGTGCGCCCGCGCGTGCGGCAAAGCTACCGGAATGCACCGCGCGGGGCAAACCAGGCGATGGGCTGTGATGGCACTGTGCCGTTTTTACGGGCATGCTACGCGGTCCCGATTGCCAGGAAGGCCCCGACTTGGCAACCGTACGTGCAGGGTTCATAACGCGTGTCACTATCCCGCCTCCGTTCTTCCCGCTCCTCGGGCGACCCTCTCGCCCGGCCCAGCCGCGGCTCCCTGAAGGGTGCCCTGGCACTGCTGGTGGCCCTGATGCTGGGCCTGCTGCTGTGGCAGTTGCAGCAGGAGGCGAGCCACCTGGAGCAGAGCGAGCGCCAGCGCCATCTGGACCACGCCAGCCAGCTTGCCAGCCATCTGGCCCTGACCATGCGGCTCAAGGCGGAGTCCGGCCGTATCTTCCTCGCCAGCCAGGCCCGCCAGCCCCTGAGCGGAGAGCCGCTCGACGCGCTGCTGGAGCGCCTGCATCGCTACTACCCCACACTGGACAGCCTCGCCTGGGTCGACGCCGATGGCCGGGTGCTGGGCGATAGCCGCCCGGCCGCCGATGACGGCGCGCCGTTCGACCGGAGCCAGCCCTACCACTTCGCGCTGTCCCGCCTCGATCCCGGCCTGATCCAGGTCGACCTGCAGTCGCCGGATGACGCGGGCGGCTGGCGCCTGCGCTTCGCGGCCGAGGCCCTGCGCCACTGGCTGCCGGAACAGCCGGCCGACCTGCCCTGGCTGCTGCATGAAGAGGCTCGCGGCCTGGTCCTGCTGCGCCACCCCGCCGGCGACCGGGCCGAGCGCCTGACCGACGCGGAGCGGGCACTGAGCATCCAGCGGACCCCGCTGGCCGGCAGCGACTGGCAGGTGGTCGCCCTGTTCGACGCCCCCGCCCTGCGCGCCAAGGTGCTGCCGCGCCAGGCCAGCAAGCTGCTGCTGTTCATCCTCTGCGGGACGCTGACGCTGCTCGCCCTGTTCGGCCTGCTGCGCGAACAGAGCCGCCTGCGCGCCTACCACGCGCTGTCGCGCCGCTCCATGGAGGACGCCATTGGCGCCCTCGGCGCGATCGACGAACGGGTGCTGGTGACCCAGCCCGACGGCCATATCAGCTACCTCAACCCGCGTGCCGAGCAGATGTTCGGCCTGGACCTGGCCACCGCCAGCCAGATGCACCTGCTGGAGCTGCTGCCCGCGCTGGCGCCCTGGCTGGAGAACGCCTTCTACGAGCAGAGCGCACCGATCGAGGTGCTGCAGGACGGCGAGCGCCGCCTATACGACGTCACCTGCCACGCTCTTTACACCGACAACCCGGAGCCGGGGCGCGCCTGGGTGCTGCGCGACGTGACCGAGGAACAGCAGGCCCTGCGCGTGCTGCAGGACACCCGCCGGCGCTACCAGGACATCTTCGAGGGCAGCGGCGTGGCCCTCTGCGTGCTCGACCTGTACGAGCTGAGCACCTACCTCGAGGCCCAGGGCCTGCACAGCAGCGCCGAGCTGCAGCCCTGGCTGGACGAAGACGAGGCGCGCCACGAGGAGCTGCTGCGGCGCATCCGCGTCAGCGAGGTGAACAAGGTGGCCCTGCAGCTGCTCGGCGTCGACAGCCCGCAGCAGGTCTGGGAACACCTGATCGCCGCCGCCCCCCTGCGCCCGGGCGGCCCGCGCCACACCCTGGTCAGCGCCCTGCTCGACGGCAACCGGGACATGATGGTGGAGAACCGCATGTTCACGCCCCAGGGCCACGAGCGTTACCTGTGGCTCAACCTGCAGTTCCCGGAGAGCCGCGAGGAACTGCACGCGGTAACCCTGAGCGTGCACGACATCACCAGCCGCAAGCGCGTCGAGCTGTCGCTGGTCGAGCGCGAGCGCTTCTGGTCCGACGTGCTGCGTTCGGTGCCGGACACCCTGTACGTGCACGACATGGGCACCATGCGGGTGATGTTCAGCAACAACCGCCTGGGCCCCGACCTGGGCTACAGCAAGGAAGAGATGCGCCGCTTCGGCGACAAGCTGTGGGAGAAGATCCTCCACCCCGACGACGTCGAGCTGTACCAGCGCGTGCGCAACCTGCAGAAGGTGGTCGGCGACGGCCAGCTGCTGCACTGCCAGCTGCGCTGGCGCCACCGCGACGGCAGCTGGCACTGGTTCGACATCCGCGAGCACGCGCTCAGCCGCGACCGCAGCGGCCGGGTCAGCCGCCTGATCGGCGTGGCCAAGGACATCACCGGCGAGATCAACGCCCAGGCCAGCCTGCTCGACAGCGAGCGGCGCTACCGGCTGCTGGCGGAGAGCATCAGCGACGTGATCCTCTCCACCGACAGCACGATGAAGCTCAACTACGTCAGCCCGTCGGCCGAAGGCTTCTTCGGCTACAGCCCCGAGTGGGTGCTGGAGAACGGCCTGCTCGACATCGCCACCAGCCCGCGCCAGCTGGCCGACCTCCTGCAACTGCTGGAGCAGGTGCGCGGCGCCCTCGGCGATGCACAGCGGCTGGCCGAACTGCAGGCGGGCCTGGGCGGGCGTACCTTCGTCTTCGACGGCGTGCGCGCCGACGGCCGCAAGATCACCGTGGAGATGCGCCTGACCCTGATGTGGGACGAGCAGGAGCGCTTCGAGGGCGTGCTCGGCATCGGCCGCGACATCACCCAGCAGCGCCGCGCCGAGCGCGACCTGCGCATGGCGGCCACGGTATTCGACCACTCCACCGCCGCCATCCTGGTCACCGATCCGGCCGGCTACATCGTGCGCATCAACGAAACCTTCCAGCGCATCACCGGCTTCGCCGGCGCCGAGGTGCTCGACCAGATGCCCGGCATGCTCACCGCCGACCGCCAGCAGGCCGCCCAGTTCGCCTACATCCTCGCCCAGCTCAACAAGCACGGCAGCTGGGAAGGCGAGGTCTGGCTCAAGCGCCGCAACGGCGAGCAGTTCCCGGCCTGGGTGGGCATCACCGCGGTGCAGGACGACGACGGCGACCTGGTCAGCTACGTGTGCTTTTTCAACGACATCAGCGAGCGCAAGGCCAGCGAGCAGCGCATCCACCGCCTGGCCTACTACGACGCCCTGACCCTGCTGCCCAACCGCACCCTGTTCCAGGATCGCCTGCACACCGCCCTGCTGCACGCCGAGCGGCACGACGAATGGGTGGTGCTGATGTTCCTCGACCTCGACCGCTTCAAGCCGATCAATGACTCCCTCGGCCACGCCGCCGGCGACCGCATGCTCAAGGACGTGGCCGTGCGCCTGGCTGCCTGCGTCGACGAGGACGACACCGTGGCGCGCATGGGCGGCGACGAATTCACCCTGCTGCTGCAGCCGCGCAACACCCGGGCGGGCGCCCTCAACCGGGCCATCCACGTGGCCGAGCGGATTCTCGCCAGCCTGGCCCAGCCGTTCGTCCTGCAGGGCCGCGAGTTCTTCGTCACCGCCTCCATCGGCATCGCCCTCAGCCCGCAGGACGGCGACGAGCTGAGCCAGCTGATGAAGAACGCCGACACCGCCATGTACCACGCCAAGGAGCGCGGCAAGAACAACTTCCAGTTCTACCAGGCGGAGATGAACGCCACCGCCCTGCAGCGCCTGGAGCTGGAGAGCGACCTGCGCCACGCCTTGGAGCAGGGCCAGTTCCTCCTCTATTACCAGCCGCAGCTGTCCAGCGACGGCAAGCGCCTGACCGGCGTCGAGGCCCTGCTGCGCTGGAACCACCCGCGCCGTGGCCTGGTGGCGCCCTACGAGTTCATTCCGGTGCTGGAGGAGCTGGGCCTGATCGTCCAGGTCGGCGACTGGGTGATCGCCGAGGCCTGCCGCCAGCTCAAGGCCTGGCACGACGCCGAGGTCAGGGTGCCCAAGGTCTCGGTCAACCTGTCCGCCCGCCAGTTCGCCGACGGCCAGCTGGGCATGCGCATTTCCCGCGTCCTCGGCGAGAGCGGCCTGCCGCCGGCCTGCCTGGAGCTGGAACTGACCGAATCGATCCTGATGCGCGACGTCGGCGAGACCCTGCAGGTGCTGGCCAGCCTCAAGCGCCTGGGCCTGTCCATCGCGGTGGACGACTTCGGCACCGGCTACTCGTCGCTCAACTACCTCAAGCAGTTCCCCATCGACGTGCTGAAGATCGACCGCAGCTTCGTCGACGGCGTACCCGGCGGCGAGCAGGACGCGCAGATCGCCCGCGCCATCATCGCCATGGCCCACAGCCTGAACCTGGCGGTGATCGCCGAGGGCGTGGAGACCCAGGGCCAGCTGGACTTCCTCCGCGAGCACGGCTGCGACGAGGTGCAGGGCTATCTGTTCGGCAAGCCGATGGCGGCCGACCAGTTCGAGGCGCAGTTCGGCGGCAGCGCGCTGTTCATGCTCACCTGAGCGGCGGCCTCGCGCTAGGCGCCGTGGGAGCGGCCTTGGCCGCGAAGTCCGTAGTGCTCCGACCCGGTTCGCGGCCAAGGCCGCTCCCACACACGCATCGCCTGCTTTCGCCAGAGCATGAACAGGATCGGCGGTGCGTGAGTCCCGCTCGTCCGCCACTTGACCGCCTTTCATGTGCCAGGCTGTGGCACATCGGGTAGAATGCGCGCCTTTCCCCCAGCACCCCGATCCCTAAGAGGACCGCCATGTTCAGCCGTGACTTGACCATTGCCCGCTACGATGCAGAACTCTTCGCCGCCATGGAGCAGGAAGCCCAGCGCCAGGAAGAGCACATCGAGCTGATCGCCTCCGAGAACTACACCAGCCCGGCGGTGATGGAAGCCCAGGGCAGCGTGCTGACCAACAAGTACGCCGAAGGCTACCCGGGCAAGCGCTACTACGGCGGCTGCGAGTACGTCGACGTGGTCGAGCAACTGGCCATCGACCGCGCCAAGGAACTGTTCGGCGCCGACTACGCCAACGTCCAGCCGCACGCCGGCTCCCAGGCCAACGCCGCCGTCTACCTGGCCCTGCTGAGCGCCGGCGACACCATCCTCGGCATGAGCCTGGCCCACGGCGGCCACCTGACCCACGGCGCCTCCGTGTCCTCCTCCGGCAAGCTGTACAACGCCGTGCAGTACGGCATCACCGACGCCGGCCTGATCGACTACGACGAAGTCGAGCGTCTGGCCCTCGAGCACAAGCCGAAGATGATCGTCGCCGGCTTCTCCGCCTACTCCCAGGTGCTGGACTTCGCCCGCTTCCGCGCCATCGCCGACAAGGTAGGCGCCTACCTGTTCGTCGACATGGCCCACGTGGCCGGCCTGGTCGCCGCCGGCGTGTACCCGAACCCGGTGCCGTTCGCCGACGTGGTCACCACCACCACCCACAAGACCCTGCGCGGCCCGCGCGGCGGCCTGATCCTGGCGAAGAAGAACGAGGAGATCGAGAAGAAGCTCAACTCCGCCGTCTTCCCGGGCGCCCAGGGCGGCCCGCTGGAGCACGTGATCGCGGCCAAGGCCATCTGCTTCAAGGAAGCCCTGCAGCCCGAGTTCAAGGCCTACCAGCAGCAGGTGGTGAAGAACGCCCAAGCCATGGCCGGCGTGTTCATCGAGCGCGGCTTCGACGTGGTTTCCGGCGGCACCCAGAACCACCTGTTCCTGCTGTCGCTGATCAAGCAGGACATCACCGGCAAGGACGCGGACGCCGCCCTGGGTCGCGCCTTCATCACAGTGAACAAGAACAGCGTGCCGAACGACCCGCGCTCGCCCTTCGTCACCTCCGGCCTGCGCATCGGCACCCCGGCCGTCACCACCCGCGGCTTCAAGGAAGCCGAGTGCCAGGAACTGGCCGGCTGGATCTGCGACATCCTGCAGAACCTGGGCGACGAGTCCGTGGTCGACGCGGTGCGCGAGAAGGTCAAGGCCGTGTGCGCCAAGTTCCCGGTGTACGGCAAGTAAGCGTCAGCGCTGCATGAAAAAGCCCGGCACTCGCCGGGCTTTTTCGTTTCTGCCATCCGCTCTTGAATCTGTTCCCAGCTGGAGCGGTATTTCCCAACCCCGTCACCCCGGCGCAGGCCGGGGTCCAGAAGGCCGACAGACAACTCGGAGCGGGCAAACTGGATACCGGCCTGCGCCGGTATGACGGGCTGGGAGCGTCGTACTCTGAAGAGAATAATCGCTCCGTCTGCGATCAATCAGAAGACAGGCTCTTACTGGGCAAGCGCGGCGAAGCCCGCGCGGATTTCCTCTTCCGGCAGGTCGTCGCCGATGAACACCAGCACGCTCTGGCGCGGCTCGCCCTCGGCCCAGGGCTCGTCCCAGTCGAAGCCGTACAGGCGCAGCACGCCCTGGAACACCAGGCGGCGCTCGTCGCCGGCGACGTTGAGCACGCCCTTGTAGCGCAGCAGCGCGTTGCCGTGGCGCTCCAGCAGGTCGTCCATGAAGGCGCTCAGGCGCGCCATGTCCAGCGGGCCATCGCTCTGCAGCACCAGGGTGCGGATGCGGTCCGGGGACTGCCCCACCGGAGCCAGCGGGCGCAGGGCCGGCGTCACCGCCACCTCGGCGTTGAGATTGAAGCCGCGGATGTCGAGCAGCTCGGCCAGGTCGACGCGGCCGTGCTCCACCACGCCTACCGGCGCGCGGCGGTTGATCCGCGCCAGGCGCTCGCGTAGCGCCTCCACCTGCTCCGCCGACGCCAGGTCGGTCTTGCTCAGCAGGATGCGGTCGGCGAAACCGACCTGGGCCTGGGCGATGGTCTCCCGCAGGTGGCGCTCGGCGTTCACCGCGTCGACCAGAGTGACGATGCCATCGAGGATGTAGCGCTGGGCCAGTTCCTCGTCGGCGAAGAAGGTCTGCGCCACCGGCGCCGGGTCGGCCAGGCCGGTGCACTCGATCACCAGGCGGTCGAAGGCCAGTTCGCCGGCGTCCAGCTTGTCCAGCAGCAGGAACAGGGCCTTCTCCAGCTCGACATGGATGGAACAGCAGACGCAGCCGTTGGCCAGGGTCAGCAGCTCCACCGGCCTGTCGCCGAGCAGCTGGCCGTCGATGGGCGTCTCGCTGAATTCGTTCTCGATCACCGCCAGCCTGAGGCCGTGCTCGGCCTCCAGCATGTGGCGCAGCAGCGTGGTCTTGCCGGCGCCGAGGAAGCCGGTGAGGACGGTGACGGGAATGGGCTGAAAGATCATGGAACTCCTTGAAACCATGTGGGAGCGGCCTTGGCCGCGAAGTTTTTACCAGAGCACCGCAGGCGCCCAAAGAAAAAAGCTCGCGGCCAAGGCCGCTCCCACAGGTTCAGCAGCAGCGGATGGGTCGCCCCTTGCCGCCGCCGTAACGAGCCTCCTGGCGTTCGCGGAAGAACGCCTCGTAGCTCATCACCGGCAGGTCCGGGTGCTTGCGACTCATGTGCTCGACGTAATTGTCGTAGTCGGGCATGCCCACCAGCATCCTGGCGGCCTGGCCGAGGTACTTACCCATGCGGCTGAGGTCGTTGAACATGGCGACCTCCTCAGGCGTCCGCGATCGACTGGTACGGGCTTTCCCTGTCCGTCCGCTCGGGCCTGACCCAGGCGGCGCGACCGACCTTGATCGCGTAGAACAGCACGCTGAGGACCACGAACAGGAACAGCACGGTCAGCACCGAGTTGGTGTAGGCATTGAAGATCACGTGCTGCATCTGGCCGATGTCCTTGGCCGGGGCCAGCACCTGACCGGCGTCCAGCGCGTCGCTGTACTTCTTGGCCAGGGCCAGGAAGCCGACCGCCGGGTTCGGGTCGAGCAGCTTGATCAGGCCAGCGGTGGTGGTGCAGATCAGCAACCAGCAGGCCGGCACCAGGGTGACCCAGACGTAGCGCTGACGCTTCATCTTGATCAGCACCACGCTGCCGAGCATCAGGGCTATGCCCGCGAGCATCTGGTTGGAGATGCCGAACAGCGGCCACAGGGTGTTGATGCCACCCAGCGGGTCGATCACGCCCTGGTACAGCAGCCAGCCCCACATGGCCACGCAGCCGGCGGTGGCGATCACGTTGGCGCCCCAGGACTCGGTCTTCTTCAGGGCCGGCACGAAGTTGCCCAGCAGGTCCTGCAGCATGAAGCGTCCGGCACGGGTGCCGGCGTCCACCGCGGTGAGGATGAACAGCGCCTCGAACAGAATGGCGAAGTGGTACCAGAAGGCCATGGTGTTCTCGCCCGGCAGCACGCTGTGGAGGATCTGCGCGATACCCACGGCCAGGGTCGGCGCACCGCCGGCCCGGGCCAGGATGGTGTTCTCGCCGATATCTCGGGCCACCGCTTCCAGCGCGTCCGGGGTGATGGCGAAGCCCCAGCTGCTGACAGTCGCGGCCACCGCGGCGGCGTCGGAACCGACCACCGCGGCCGGGCTGTTCATGGCGAAGTACACGCCCGGCTCGATCACCGAGGCGGCGACCATGGCCATGATGGCGACGAACGACTCCATCAGCATGCCACCGTAGCCGATGTAGCGGGCATGCGACTCGTTGGCCAGCAGCTTGGGCGTGGTCCCCGAGCTGATCAGCGCGTGGAAGCCGGACACCGCGCCGCAGGCGATGGTGATGAACAGGAACGGGAACAGGGTGCCCTTCCACACCGGACCGGTGCCGTCGGTGAACTGGGTCAGAGCCGGCATCTTCAGCTCGGGCATGACCACCAGAATGCCGATGGCCAGGGCGATGATGGTGCCGATCTTGAGGAAGGTCGACAGGTAGTCGCGCGGCGCCAGGATCAGCCACACCGGCAGCACGGCGGCGACGAAGCCGTAGCCGATCAGCATCCAGGTGATCTGCACGCCGGTGAAGGTGAAGGCCGGGCCCCAGGTCGGGTCGGCCGCCACCTGGCCGCCTGCCCAGATCGAGGCGAGCAGCAGGACCACGCCGATCACCGAGATCTCGCCGATGCGCCCCGGGCGGATATAGCGCATGTACACGCCCATGAACACCGCGATGGGGATGGTGGCGATCACCGTGAACATGCCCCACGGGCTCTCGGCCAGGGCCTTGACCACGATCAGCGAGAGCACCGCAAGGATGATGATCATGATCAGGAAGGCGCCGAACAGGGCGATGGTGCCCGGTATCTGGCCCATCTCCTCGCGCACCAGCTCGCCCAGGGAGCGGCCGTTGCGGCGGGTGGAGATGAACAGGACCATGAAGTCCTGCACCGCGCCGGCCAGCACCACGCCGGCGATCAGCCACAGCGTGCCGGGCAGGTAGCCCATCTGCGCGGCGAGCACCGGGCCGACCAGCGGTCCGGCGCCGGCGATGGCGGCGAAATGGTGGCCGAAGAGGATGTGCTTGTTGGTCGGCACATAGTCCAGACCATCGTTGTTGATCAGCGCCGGGGTGGCGCGGGTCGGGTCCAGCTGCATCACCTTGTTGGCGATGAACAGGCTGTAGTAGCGGTAGGCGACGAGATAGAGGGCGACGGCCGCCACCACTATCCACAAGGCATTGATGGCTTCGCCGCGGCGCAGCGCCACGACACCCAAGGCACAGGCGCCCACCACTGCCAGCACTGCCCAGGGCAGGTGGCGCAGCAGGCTATTGTTATTGTTCATGATTACTCCTAACTGATGGACAGACAGGCTGCCGCTCAAGCTTAGACGCTGGATGGCGAATGCATTACTCGACCTTGGTCTAAGCCACGACAGGGACGCCATGGGCATCGGAGCAGCACTTTGCCAGCAGCGAAAAAGGCTGCGTGCCCGCCCTGCACCTGTCACCGCCACACGGCTACACTAGCTCCCTTTCCGGCGACGCCAAGGATGCCACGCCGCATGTTCCGCTTCCCCTATCGCTCCCTGCTGGTCCTGCTGCTCGCCGGCATGCTCGGCTGCGCCGAGGAACACCCGCCGCTGGACCAGCAGGTCTATGTCTGGCAGCGCCAGTGGCGCACCTCCCATGCCGAGGCGCTGGCGCAGAGCCGCACCGACTTCTCCACCCTGCGCGTGCTGGCCCTGCAGGCGCACCCGCAGGCGGGCTGGAGCCGCGCCCGCCCCAACCTCGAACTGCTCAGGCGCGACGGCCGCCCGCTGCTCGCGGTGGTGCGCCTGGACGGCCAGCTGCCGCAGCTGGACCCGGCCGAGATCGAGCGGCAGATCGCCGGCCTGGTGCGCGACTGGCGTGATGCCGGCCTACCGCTGCGGGGCCTGGAAATCGACCACGACTGCACCACCGCACGCCTGCCCGCCTACGCCGCGCTGCTGCGCGAGCTGCGCCGGCAACTGCCGGACGAGCTGCCGCTGAGCATCACCGCCCTGCCCGCCTGGCTCGCCAGCCCGGCGCTGGACGAAGTGCTCGCCGCGGTGGATGCCTCGGTACTCCAGGTACACGCGGTGGTGGCGCCGCAGCAGGGCCTGTTCGATCCGAAGCAGGCCCTCGACTGGGCCGAACGCTATGGCAAGCGCAGCCACAAGCCGTTCCACCTCGCCCTGCCGGCCTATGGCGTGGCCCTCACCGACGACGGCCAGGTGGAAAGCGAGACACCGCTGCGCCAGGGCGGCCCCCGCCACGAGCTGCGCGCCGACCCGCGCCAGGTGGAAGAGCTGCTGACCAAGCTGCGCCGCACACGCCCCGACCACCTGGCCGGCATCATCTGGTTCCGCCTGCCGCTAGCCGGCGACCGCCGCGCCTGGCCGATGCCGACCCTACTGGCAGTAGTGCGCGGCCAGCCGCTGGAAGCCGCGCTAGCCCTGCAGCACCAGCAGAAGCAGGGTTTCAGCCATCTGCAATTGTTCAACAACGGCACCCTGGCCAGCCGCCTGCCCAGCCGCATCGAGCTGCCGGTCCAGGCCTGCTCGGCGGCCGACGCCGTGGGCGACTACCGGGTGGAGCGCAGTGAAGACCGCCTGGCCTTCGTCCGTCGCCGCGAGGGCCGGCTGGATGCCGGCGAACACCGCGCCCTGGGTTGGGCGCGCTGCGAACAGATCGACCAAGGAGGCATGCATGTACAGTTCTAGAACCCTGCTGGCCCTGGCGCTCGGCGCCCTGGTGCCGCTCGGCGCGGCCCAGGCCTGCGGGCCGGAATTCCCCTATCGCCTGCTCTCCGACCGCGCCGGCGCCCTGGGCGAACTGCCGGAAGGCAACTTCGCCTTCGAGATCGGCCGCATCGCTCCGGCCATCCCGGGCCTAGGCCAGGCCGGCAACGCCACCCTGCAGCCCTACTGGGACGAGAACAACCAGCGCTACGTGGACGCCCGCACCGTGGTGGAAAAGGAGCAGCTCGGCGACGAGCGCTTCGCCCTGGTCAGCCGCCTGCGCGGCCTGACCGACGCCCACCAGGCCGAGGCCGAAGGCGCCGCCCTGCCGGCCGAACTGCGCCTGTACAGCGCCGGCGCGGTGGCCTTCGCCCGTCACGACATGACCCTGGCCGCTGACTACTTCCGCCGCGTGCTGGCCCTGCCCGAGGCCGAGCGCCCGCTGCGCGGCATCTGGGCCGCCTACTCCCTCGGCCGCGCCCTGGCCGAGCACGCAGTCAGCGCGCCGGACACGCCGCTCGACGAGGCCGCCGCCCTGCAGCGCCAGCGCGACCTGCGCCAGCAGGCCAGAGCCGCCTTCCAGCAGGCCCGCGCGATGACCGTGGCCGGCGCCGACGACCCGCTGGAACTGGGCATCGCCAGCCTCGGCGAAGAAGCCCGCCTGGCCCTGGACGACGGCGACTGGAGCAGCGCCATCCGCCTCTACGCCAGCCAGTCCCGGCAGGGCTCCTCGACCGGCTACAGCTCACTGCGGGAACTGAGCCGCCAGCTGACGCGCCTGGACGACGCGCAGTTGCGGCCGCTGCTGGAAGTCGCGGAGGTCCAGCAGTTGCTGACGGCCCAGCTGTTCAGCCGCCTGGACGCCTACGACACCGATGGCAAGGCGACCCAGCGCCTGTTGCAGCTGCTGCAGTCCGTGCAGGTCCAGCCGCAGATCGCCGACCGCCTGGCCGCGCTCAGCTACCAGCAGGGCGACTACGACTCGGCCCGCCGCTTCGCCGAACAGGCGGGCGACGGCGGCCTGGCCTGGTGGCTACGGGCCAAGCTGGCGCTGCAGAACGGCGACAAGGACGCCGCCGTCAAGGCCTATGCCAAGGCCGCAGCGGCCTTCCCCGCCGAGGAGGACTGGGGCTGGCGGCGCACCGAGAACTGGGACTACGAGACACTCAAGCCGCGCTGCCGCATCGAGGGCGAGATGGCGATCCTGGCGCTGGAGCGCGGCGACTACCTGGAAGCCTTCGACCAGCTCTACCGCAGCGGCGAACTCTACTGGCAGGACGCCGCCGAAGTCGCCGAGCGAGTCCTCAGCAGCAGCGAACTCAAGGGCTACGTCGACGCCAAGGTCACCACCGCGCCGGCCGACAGCAAGCAGTACGGCTACTGGAACCGGCCGCCGGCCCTGGCCCTGCGCGAACTGCTCGGCCGCCGCCTACTACGCGAGGGCCGCTACGCCGAGGCGGTGCCCTACTTCGCCAGCCCCGAGCTGCAACAGGCCGCGCGCCAGTACGGCGAGGCCCGGCTACAGGCCGAAGAGGCCTGGACCTCGATCGGTCGCGCCGAGGGCTACTACGAGGCCGCCAAGCTGGCCCGCGTCCTGGGCATGGAACTGCTCGGCTACGAGCTGGGCCCCGACGAGGCCTGGACCGGCGGCAACTTCGGCGGCGAGACGGCCAAGCCGGTGCAGGCCGGTGGCCTGATCAGCGCCGCCGAGGCGCAACTGCAGAACGCCAGCGCCGCCCAGCCGAACCGGCGCTTCCACTATCGCTGGGTCGCCGCCGACCTGGCCAACCGCGCGGCCGACCTGCTGCCCACCAGCAGCCAGGCCTTCGCCGCCGTGCTGTGCAAGGCCAGCGGCTGGATCAACTACCGCGACCTGGAAGGCGCCCGGGTCTACTACCGGCGCTACGTCGAGCACGGCCCCTACGTGGAGTGGGCGGGCAACTTCGGCTTCGACTGTCAGGAGCCGGACTTCGACGGCGCCCGCCAGCGCCAGTGGGACGAGCGCCGGCAAGCGACGGTCCAGGCGCTGCGTCCCTACAAGTACTGGCTGCCACTGGGCGCGCTGGCCCTGCTCGCCGCAGCCATCTACTGGCAGCGCCGGCGGCGCGCCTTGGCTATAGTGGACAAAACTGCGGAGGAAACCCGTCATGAGTGATACGCCCAGCGAGCGTCGGCGCTTCCAGCGCATCGCCTTCGACGCCGCCACCGAACTCGCCCAGGGCGAGCGGCACTGGCCGGTCCAGCTGCACGACGTGTCGCTCAAGGGCCTGCTGGTGGAACGGCCGCGCGACTGGAACGGCGATCCCAACCAGCCCTTCGTCGCCACCATCAGCCTGGACGCCAACACCCGGCTGCAGATGGAAGTGGTGCTGACCCGCACCCGCGACGACCTGCTCGGCTTCGTGTGCCGGCACATCGATCTGGAATCCATCAGCCACCTGCGCCGGCTGGTCGAACTCAACCTGGGCGACGAGAGCCTGCTGGAACGCGAACTGGCGGCCCTGGGCGAGCCTGACTGAGCCCTTCCGGGCTATGCGCCGACGGCCTCTCTCCGCATCGCATCCGGGCTACGGACCTGTGGGAGCGGCCTTGGCCGCGAAGTCTCCGTTCCGGCCCGCATCGCGGCCAAGGCCCGCTCCTACAGAAAGCCAATCGATGCGCACAGCACCTGTCGTCCGGTTACGCGCCTTTCTTGCCGGCCCGCTGCCGTTCGCGGCGTGCCTGCACGC
>NZ_JAOCCV010000022.1:0-91524 GCF_029840585.1 Pseudomonas sp. GD03875
ATCCGGCCCCCCCGATGAACAGTTCGCCCGTGCCCCCTACCGGGCTGGGAGCCAGTCCACCGTCCACTACGTACGCTGCTCTTCCCGGCAGCACCTGCCCGATCGGCACGCCTGCCGTTGGAAATCGCTCCAGCGTTATTGGAGCACAGTCATATGTTGTCGCCACCACCGTGGCTTCGGTAGGACCATAGGTATTCAATAACCGAACGCTGGCCAGGTCGGACTCGAGCCATGCTTTCAGGCCATCTAGTGGCAGCGCCTCACCACCGACATGCACCTGTCGCAATGACTCACAAGGCGCCCCGCGCTCTTGCTCGAGAGCCATGAGCCGCCAGTAAGCCGCCGGCAGATCAGCCAATGTAATGCCATGCTTCCTGATGTTTGCGTACAGAGTAGAGCTATCCCAAAGCTGATTGTCGCGCAGGACCACCTGGGCCCCGGCGCACAGTGCCGGATAGAGTTGCTCTACGAAGCCATCAAAGCTGACCGTGGCAAATTGCAGAACCTTGTCAGCGTCCGACAGCCTGGAGTATTCACAGGCATCAGCGCAGAAGACGGAAAGTACCTGGTGGGAAATAGCGACGCCTTTAGGTCTTCCCGTAGAACCCGAGGTGTAAATCACATAGGCCAGGCTCTCGGGCTGTGCAACATTGTCCAGATTGTCTGCGCTGTATTCCGCCAGCCAGCCACTGCCCGTCTCAATGGACAAGCTCTGGACATCCCTTGGAATGGGCAATCGATCTTGCAGATGGCTCTGGGTCAGCAATAGCTGGATACCGCTGTCCGCCATCATGTAGGCCAGCCGCTCGTGCGGATATTCCGGGTCCAGGGGAACGTAGGCACCGCCGGCCTTGAGGGTCGCCAGCAACCCCACCACCATTTCCAGGCTGCGCTCCACGGCGATGCCCACCAGTACGTCGGGACCTACGCCTAACTCGCGCAGCTTGTGAGCCAATAGATTGGCTTTCCGGTTCAGTTGCCGGTAGGTCAGCTCCTGTTCACCCAGGATCACCGCTACCGCATCCGGGGCTTGCTCGACCCGGGCTTCGATCAACTGATGGATGAAACACTCGCCCGAGTGGCTCGTTTCGGTGCGATTCCAGTCATAAATGATTTTCTGCCGCTCTTCCCGGCCAAGAAGCGATAGCTCGCCGAGAAGCCGCCGGGGTTGTTGAGCCATGGCTTCGAGCAGGTTGCCGAAGTGTTCAGCGATCTGCCGTACCGTCGTCTCCGCGAAGTGCTCGAGATCGTAGCTGTAGTCGATCGATAGCTGTTCTCCCAGACCGACTGCCAGGGTCAGCGGGTAGTTGGTTTGTTCCTGGCTGACTACCGCGCCGAATTCGAGCTCACCTGACGAACCTTGCTGCAGGGCTTCGGAGATCGGGTAGTTCTCGAATACCAGAATACTGTCGAACAGCGCCTCGCCTCCCCACCCCGACCAACGCTGGATCTCGTACAACGGCGTGTTCTCATGCTCACGCAGCCCCAGATTCCGGTCCTGCACCTCCTGCAACCAGTCCTCCACCCGCATGTCCAGGCGTGGCGTGGCGATTACCGGCAGCGTATTGATGAACAGCCCAAGCTGCTCCTCCACGCCTCGCAGCTGCACCGGCCTGCCCGCCAACGTAGCGCCAAATACCACCGTTTCCTGTCCGGTATAGCGCTGCAGCAACAACAGCCACGCAGCCTGCATCAGGGTGTTCACCGTCACCTTCTGCGACCGCGTGAACTCAACCAGCCGACGCGTCTGCTCGCTGTCCAGCACCTGGGTGTGACCACCGTGGCCTGCGCCTTCGTTGCGCTCGTAACGAATGGCCTGGGCCAGGCGCGTCGGCTCGTCCAACTCGACCAGTTGCGACCGCCAGAATGCTTCATCGGCCACCTTGTCCTGGCCTTGCAGCCATGCGATGTAGTCACGGTATCGACCCGCTGGTACCAGAGACTCCCGCCCCGCGTAGCGCTGCAGCACCTCGCCCAGCAGCTGCGCGTTGCTCCAGCCGTCCATGAGGATGTGGTGGCTGGTATAGATCAAGTGATGTCGCCGCTCATCCGTACGCACCAGCGCCAGGCGTAGCAGCGGCGCCCGGGACAACTCGAATCCCTGGTCGCGCTCAGCTTTGGCCAGGATGTCCAACTCCCGGGCCTGCCGTGGTTGGCCTCGCCAATCATGGATAGCTAACGGCACTTCCACCTGCCGGTGTACCACCTGAATCGGTGCCTCAAGCCCCTGCCAGGCGAACGCGGCGCGCAGGATGTCGTGAACAGCGACCGTCGCCTGCCAGGCAGCCTGGAAGCGTTCGGCGTCCAGCCCATCCACATCCACTCGCAACTGGTTGATGTAGTCTCCCGCCGCCTGCTCGTACAGGGTATGGAACAGCATTCCCTGCTGCATCGGTGACAGTGGATAGACATCTTCGATGTTCCGGGCAGGAACCGGCAGAGCATCCAGTTGAACCTGGGTCAGTTTCGCCAGCGGGAAGTCGGAAGGCGTGAGCGCATGGGCATTTGCACGCGTGCAATGCTCTATTACCGCATGCAGCTCGACGACCAGCTCATCGGCCAGTCTCTGGATGGTTTCTCGCCGATACATCTCCGAGCTGTACCCCCAGCGCAGGGACAACTCGCCGCCATACACCTGTCCCTCCACGCTCAGCCAGTTGGCCAGCGGCGCATCGGCAGCCTGCGCTTGCCCACCACCATGGCCGGCCGGCACGAACAACGCCCTTTCATCGAACTGGCCGTCGAACTGCCCAAGATAGTTGAAGGTGACCCGCGGTTGCGGCAACGCCGCCAAGGCCTTTCGGGTCTTCGCCGTCCCCAGGTAGCGCAGCAGGCCGAAGCCTAGGCCCCTATCGGGCACGGCCCGTAGCTGTTCCTTCACACTCTTCAACGAGGCCGCCAGCTCAGTGGCCGGTGTCAGCTTCACCGGGTAAAGACTGGTGAACCAGCCTACGGTACGGGTCAGGTCGAGAGCTTCGAACAGGTCTTCGCGGCCATGCCCCTCCATCTGTACCAGCACTGACTCACTGCCGCTCCAGCGACACAGCACACGCGCCAGGGCAGTGAGAAGCAGATCGTTCACCTGGGTGCGGTAAGCGGCAGGCGCATCCTTGATCAAACGCTCGGTATGCTCGGCATCCAGGCGAACTTCCAGCACCGCGCCATGCTTGTTCAGCAATCCGCCGTCTGGGTTGTCGCATGGCAGCTCCTGCACCGAGCCCTCCAGGCACGATAGCCAGTCGGCCAGTTCGGACTGATGCTGCACGGCCCGCGCATGCTCTTCCAGACATGCGGCCCAGGCCTGGTAGGAACTGGTCTTGTCGGGCAAGGCCGGCTCCTGTCCGGCTGTCAGGCTTTGGTAGGCTGCCTGCAAGTCCTCGAGCAGGATCCGCCAGGACACGCCATCCACCACCAAGTGATGGATAGCCAGCAACAGACGCTGGCGACCTCCCTGGCACTGCAGAAGCGCAGCCCGCAGCAGGGGACCTTGGGCAAGGTCCAGGCTGCGCTGCACTCTATCGTGGAAGGCCTCGCCGTCAGGCCCGTGCCAGAGCAGATCCTGGTCGACATCGGTATCTGCGTACCACTGGCGCCATTCGGCCCCTTCGAACGCGAAACGCAGGCGCAGAGCATCATGCCGCTTCACCACCGATCGCAGGGCCATTTCCAGTACTTCCGGCACGATTGGCTGTCGTGCATCGAGCAGCAACGACTGGTTCCAGTGATCCCGACTGGCCATCGGCAACTCGAAGAACCAGTGCTGCACCGGCGTCAGACTGACCTCGCCGGTGACAGCGCCCTGATCGATCCGCCAGGTCGCGGCGCCCACCGCTGCCACTGCGGCCAAGCTGCTGACCGTCTGGTGCTGGAACAGGTCCTTGGGCGTGAACCGGATACCGGCCTGCCGTGCCCGGCTCACGACCTGGATGGAAACGATGGAGTCGCCGCCCAGCTCGAAGAAGTTGTCGTTGCGGCCGACACGCTCGCGCTTGAGCACGTCTTGCCAGATAGCGGCTAAACGCTGCTCGAGTTCGCTCTGCGGCGCGACATACGTATGCTGCGCGGTGCAGACATCTGGGCGTGGCAGCGCTTTGCGCTCCAGCTTGCCGTTGGGGCTGAGCGGCATGCACGCCAGGCTGATCCAGTGCGTTGGCACCATGTAGTCCGGCAGGCTCTGTGCCAGGTGAGCAACCAGCACGTCACGCCAGCCGCCCACTTCATCCGACAGCACCACGTAGCCCACCAGCTGCTTGCCATCCACCGCCAGCACAGCCGCCTCGCGAACCCTCTCATGCTCCAGCAGCCGGGCCTCGACCTCGCCCAGCTCGATACGCAAACCACGCAGTTTGACCTGATGATCAATGCGGCCGGCGTACTCGATCACGCCATCCGCGCGGTAGCGGGCCAGATCACCTGTGCGGTACATCCGTGCACCATCGTCGAAGGGGCTGGCCACAAAACGCTCTCCAGTCAGCGCGGGGCGCCGGTGATAACCGCGCGCGAGGCCTTCACCAAGCAGATACAGCTCCCCCAACACGCCGACTGGTACCGGCTGCAGGTTGTCGTCCAGCACATGGCAGCCCAGATTTCCGATCGGCCGACCGATCGGCACCGTATCGCGCCCCTCGTCAACACAACTCCAGTGGGTCACGTCGATGGCCGCTTCGGTCGGGCCGTAGAGGTTGTAGAGACTGGCTCGAGGCAGCCTGGCGAAGACTTGCTGCTGGGTATCCACCGGCAACGCCTCACCACTGCACACGATACGTTTGAGACTGGTGCACGATACGACTTCCGAGGCCTGCAGAAACGCCTGCAGCATCGAAGGCACGAAGTGCAGCGTGTTGACGCCTTCGCGGTTGATCAGCGCTACCAGCTTCGCCGGATCGCGGTGGTCACCCGGGGCTGCAATGGCTAGACGCGCACCAACCATCAGCGGCCAGAAGAACTCCCATACCGAAACGTCGAAACTGAACGGCGTCTTCTGCAAGACCGTATCGCTGCCATCGAGGCCATAGGCCTGCTGCATCCAGCACAGTCGGTTGGTCAGCGCCGAGTGGCGGTTGCCGGCGCCCTTGGGCCTGCCCGTGGAGCCGGAGGTATAGATCACGTAGGCCAGGCTCTCGCCATCCAGCGCCACTTCGGGATTGTTCCCGGAGTAGCCTTCCAGCCAGTCGCCAGCCTGGTCGAGATCGATGCGCTGCACGCCCTCGGCCAGCGGCAGCGCCAGGTGCGACTGGCTCAGCAGCAGGCGCACGCCACTGTCATCAAGCATGTAGGCCAGGCGCTCGGCCGGGTAGTCCGGATCCAGCGGCACGTATGCTCCGCCGGCCTTGAGGATGGCCAGCAGCCCCACGACCATTTCGATGGACCGCTCTACCGCGATGCCCACCAGCCCGTCAGGCTGTACGCCCAATGCGATCAGATGATGAGCCAGACGATTGGCCCGCGTATTGAGCTCGGTGTAGCTCAGGGTCTGCGCCCCGAATGCCAAGGCCGGGGACAGCGAAGCTCGTTCGACCTGCGCTTCGATCAGCTGGTGGATGCATCGATCGAGCGGATAGTCCGCATGCGAGGCATTCCAGTCGTGGAGAATTTGCCGTCGTTGCGCATCACTCAGCACCGTCAGCTCGCCGATCCGCTTGTGCGAGCCTTCGGCCAGGGCCTCCAGTACGTTGCGGTAATGACCCGCCATCTGCTCCACGGTGCGGCGATCGAACAGATCAGTGGCATAGCCGAAGGCCGCGAACAACTCGCCGCCTTTCTCGTAGGTATCCAGCGACAAGTCGAACTGTGCGATACGCGTCTCGCGCTCCAGCGCGGCCAGGCTCAATCCGGAGCGCCCCTTGATCGCGCCGGCTTCCGCCACCTGCGACTGGTGGTTGAACATCACCTGGAACAGCGGGCTGACGCTCAAGCTGCGTTCCAGCCCCAGCGCCTCGACCAGCCGCTCGAACGGCAGCTCCTGGTGTCCCTGTGCCCCCAGCGCAGTGTCTTTGACCCGCTGCAGCAGTTCATTCACGTCGATCAGCGAATCGAGCTCGGTATGCAGCACCTGGGTGTTGATGAAGCATCCGATCAGCCCCTCGACTTCCGTGCGATTGCGATTGGCCACCGGCACTCCCACGCGGATCGCCCGCTGGCCGTTGTAGCGGTGCAGCAGCACCTTGAAGGCGGCCAGCAGGACCATGAACAGGGTAACGCCCTGCTCCCTGGACAAACGCCGCAGACGCTCAACCAGGGTCGGGGCGACCTGGAATTCGTGGCGAGCGCCACGATAGCTGGGAGACAAGGGGCGCGGGCGATCAAGGGGCAGCTCCAACGGAGCATGGTCATCGCCCAGCTTGCTGCGCCAGTATTCCAACTGGCGATCCTGCTCGCCGGCCTCCAGCCAGCTGCGCTGCCACAGGGCGTAATCGCGATACTGGATCGGCAGAGGCTGCAAGTCGGCCTCCCCGCCACTGCTGGCGGCATCGTAGAGACGAATGAATTCGTCGATCAGGACGTTATATGACCAACCATCGGCGACGATATGGTGCAAGGTCAGCAACAGTACATGCTGTTGGGCCTCCAGCCTCAGCAACTGCACGCGCAATAATGGACCGTGAGCCAGATCGAAAGGGGCCAGAGCTTCGGCATCGGCCAGCTTTCTGACCTGATCGTCACGCTCGCCAGCGCCCATTGCAGTCAGGTCATGGCAAACGATAGTCACCGAAAACGGATCAACGATTCGCTGGCAGACCCTGCCGTCCTGCTCGCTGAACAAACTGCGCAGGGTTTCGTGACGCGCCACCAGAGTGTCGAAGGCGTGCTGCAAGGCCCCGGCATCCAGCTCACCTTTCAGGCGTACGGCCATAGGCAGATTGTAGGCGGCGCCTTGCGGATCGAGCTGCCACAAGAACCACATCCGCTGCTGGGCATAGGAAAGCACGTCACGCCCGTCGCTGGAAGCGCAGACTGGAATCGGAAGCAGGGAGAAGTCGATACCTTCGGCCCCCAGGCCCTCGAGGAACAGCCGCCTTTTCTCCGAAGGCAGCTCAATGAAGCGGCGGGCAAGCTTGAGGGTCTGTTCGGCATTCATTTCGGCTGTCTTCCTGGCAGTCTAGCGATGACTATGAAGGCCAAACGAATGCATGCACTGGCGATTTAGAAGCCAGCTGTTACTTCTCCAAAACACAGCCCGCAGCGCACCTGTTCGCTGTTGAACCGGCCAAGTGGTCCGCTTATGCGTTTATTTGTCGAAGCCCTGAACGTCTGTTTCTGAGTACAACCATGAAATAGGCCCCGTCATGTCACTCTCCAACATCGTCACCCGCAACCTGCGTCGACTCGCGCAACGCACCGGGCTCACCAAGGCTTCCAGCTACCGGATATTCGATGTCGAACTGAAGGAACGGCTAGCCTTGAGCCCCGCCCTTACCCGGTTCACCTTCACCGGCCCAGAGGTCGGCCAGATGAAAACCCTGGCCGCCGACCAGCGCATCAAGCTGTTCTTTCCCTCCGCGGACGGCAACCCACCGGAGCTGCCCCTGGAGGCCGACTGGCACAAGGCATCGCGCGATCTTCCGAGCGATCGCCGGCCACCGATGCGCACCTACACCATTCGCAACCTGCGTCCGCAAATGAAGGAGGTGGACGTGGATTTCGTACTGCACGGCGAGACCGGCCCGGCTTCTGCCTGGGCCACCCATGCCAGCCCAGGAGACCGCCTGCAGATGGTGGCACCGGATATCGGCTATCCGGGCGATCCCGGGGGCTACGAATGGCGCCCGCCAACCGACGTGCGCCATGTATTGCTGATCGGCGACGAGACGGCTCTGCCGGCCATCGCCGGCATCATCGAGCAACTGGCCGAGCGCCGGGACACTCCGGTGGTGCAGGCCTTTCTGGAAATTCCCACCGAGCAGGACGCCTTGCCTTTGTCCTGCGGCCCCTTGACCCGCTTGCACTGGCTGCCACGCGCGGAAACGGGAGCAAGGCACGGAGCCAGGATGATCGAGGCCGCCCATGAACTGGCTACGCTGCCCAGCTCGGCACCACGCGAGGAGAACTGGATGCCGCTGGATCAGGTGGATATCGACAGAGAACTGCCCTGGGAACTGGCCAACCCCGTCGATACGGCTTTCTATGCCTGGGTGGCGGGCGAGTCGGCGGCAGTGATGGCGATCCGTCGCCACTTCATCGGAGAGCTGGGACTGGATCGTCGCGCGTCCAGCTTCATGGGCTACTGGCGATATGGAAAAGTGCTGGGCTAGCCGCATTGCGGCTGGCGGATGCCCACCAGCGCCAGCCGCTTTCTGTCAACCCCAGACGCCCGCCACCATGGCGGAACGGGGTTGAATGCGGCGCAGGTGAACGCTCAGGTTGCTCCTGATCAGTTTCAGGACCCGGCTCTCGTGCTCGTGAATGAAGAAATGCCCACCCGCGATCATGTCCAGCGAAAAGCCGGTGGCAGTCTCGTCCTGCCAGGCCAGCAGCTGCTCCATGCTGCTCTTGTCTTCCTTGCCGCCCAGCACGTGGATCGGCAGTTCGAGACGCGGCCGTTGCCGGTACTGGTAGCGCCCGCACATCAGGAAGTCGGCTCGTAGGATCGGCAGGGTCAGGCCCATCAGCTCTTCGTTGGCGAGGACTTCTTCCGGCGTGCCCTGCAGGTCGCGCAGCTCGGCGACCAGTTCCACGTCGCTCTTGGGCTGGGAATAGTCCTTTTCGTAGTCCTCGCGCCGGGTCGGCGCTGCCGTACCGGAGGCTAGCAGCGCCAACGGCGCCGAACAGCCCCGATCGCGCAGGGCATGGGCGATCTCGAAGGCCAGCAGCGCGCCGAGGCTGTGTCCGAACAGCGCGTAGGGCTGCCCCAGACGCGGCGCCAGCTCGCCAGCCAGTTGCCGGGCCAGGGCGTGCATGTCGGTCTGCAGCGGTTCGCCGAGGCGCGCACCGCGCCCCGGCAGCTCCACCGGCCGCACCTCCAGCCAGTCCGGCAGGCTGCGCCGCCAGCGGCTGTAGACCATGGCGCTGGCACCGGAGTACGGCAGGCAGAACAGGTTCAGTTTCGACACGGTCGACGGCCTCAGTTGACGGCGGCGCCTTCGCGCTCCTTGGCCATCGCCTCCATCTTGATGCGCAGGCTCAGGGGACGCATGTCGGTCCACACCTCTTCGATGTAGGCCAGGCACTCCTTCTTGAAGCCGCTCTTGCCCGCCTTGCGCCAGCCCTTGGGAATCTCCTTGTAGTCCGGCCAAATGGAGTACTGCTCCTCGTGGTTGACGACGACCTGGAAGAGGATGTCCTCGCGATCGAAAACGGAAGTCATGGCGTGTGTCCTTGTGTGCGTTGGATCGGGAATGCCCCTGCAAGGGCTCGTACGGAACAACGTTTGGAGGCGTCGGGAAATTAGCCGGCGGCGAGCGCCGCCGACACCGCGCGGGCGAAGATGTCTGCCACCTGCTCGACCTCCTCGTGGGTGATGATCAGCGGCGGCAGGAAGCGCACCACGCTGCCGTGGCGGCCGCCCAGTTCGAGTATCAGCCCGCGCTTCAGGCATTCGCGCTGGATCGCCGAGGCCAGGGCCGGGTGGTACGGCGGATGGCCGAGGGTATCCGGCACCCCGGCCGGGTCGACGATCTCCACGCCGAGCATCAGCCCGCGCCCACGCACGTCGCCCAGTTCTGGATGAACTCGCTGCAGCTCCTGCAACCGTTCACGCAGGTGTTGGCCAACCAGTTCGGAATGCCGCGCCAGGTCGTGCTCCTGGATATAGCGGATCACCGCCGAGCCGGCGGCCATGGCCATCTGGTTGCCGCGGAAGGTGCCGGCGTGGGCGCCGGGCTGCCATTTGTCCAGCCAGTCCTGGTAAACCACCACGGACAGCGGCAGGCTGCCGCCGATGGCCTTGGACAGCACCACCACGTCCGGCACGATGTGCGCGTGTTCGAAGGCGAACATCCGCCCGGTGCGGGCGAAGCCGGTCTGGATCTCGTCGATGATCAACGGGATGCCGGCTCGCGCGGTGATCTCGCGCAGGCCGCGCAGCCAGGTGTCGGCTGCCGGAATGGCGCCCGCCTCGCCCTGCACCGCCTCGACGATCACCGCGGCCGGCGGCTGCACGCCGCCTTCCGGGTCGTCGAGCAGGTTGGCAATGTAGTGCAGGCCCACCTGGACACCCTGCTCGCCACCCAGCCCGAACGGGCAGCGGTAGTCGTAGGGGAACGGCAGGAACTGCACACCGTGGCTGAGCAGCGAGCCCAGCGGCGTCTTGGCCTTGAGGTTGCCCATCAGTCCCAACGCGCCCTGGCTCATGCCGTGGTAGCCGCCCTGGAAGGCCAGCACCGTGCTGCGCCCGGTGGCGGTACGCACCAGCTTGAGGGCCGCTTCCACCGCATCGGTGCCGGTCGGGCCGCAGAACTGGACCTTGGCCTGGCGGGCGAATTCCGCCGGCAGCACGCCGAACAGGTCCTGGACGAACTGATCCTTGACCGGCGTGGTGAGGTCCAGGGTGTGCAGCGGCAGTTCGTCGGCCAGCACCTGGCGGATCGCCTCGACCACCACCGGGTGGTTGTGGCCCAGCGCCAGCGTTCCTGCGCCGGCCAGGCAGTCGATGAAGCGCCGCCCCTCGACGTCTTCCACGTGGATGCCGCGAGCGCGCTTGAGCGCCAGGGGAATCCGCCGCGGATAGCTGCGGGCGTTGGATTCCTGCCGGGCCTGGCGGGCCAGCAGCGGGTTCTCGTCGAACCCGTAGAGTGACTCCGCTTCCACCGGTGCCTCAATTTCCGCTACCGCGATGTTCATGGTTCTACTCTCCGTGACAAGCAATGGGCCTGGTCAAACATGCTTTCGTGGGAGCGGCCTTGGCCGCGAAGTTCGCGGCCAAGGCCGCTCCCACAGGATCATCACAGCGCCTCCAGGCGCGACATCAGGTCGTCGAGGCGACTGGCCTTCTGCTCGGTGAGGGCGGCCCCCTCCAGCGACTCGATGTAGCCGGCCAGCTCGCCCACCGTGCTGCACTCGAACATCGCCCGCAGCGGCACGTTGCGCTGCAACGCCTTCTGCACCCGCGAGGCGATCTGGGTGGCCAGCAGGGAATGCCCGCCCAGCTCGAAGAAGTTGTCGTGCACGCCGACCCGCTCCACCTTGAGCACGTCCGCCCAGATGTCCGCCAGGGTCTGCTCCAGTTCGTTGCGCGGCGCCTGGTAGGCCTGCCCGCGCAGCTGGCCGATTTCCAGGGCGGGCAGCGCGCGCCGGTCGAGCTTGCCGTTGGCGCTGCGCGGCAGGGCCTCCAGCAGCAGCCAGTGCAACGGCACCATGTAGTCCGGCAGCGCGGCTCGCAGGTGCTGCTTGACGCGCTCGAACAGCTCGCCCTGCTCCACCGGCGCGGTGACCGGGGAGGCGTCGAGGATCCGCGGATCGCTCGCCACCAGGTAACCGACCAGGTACTTGCCGTTCGGTCCTTCCTGCACCGCCACGGCCGCCTCGCGGACGTCAGCCTGCTCGTGCAGGCGCGCCTCGATCTCGCCCAGCTCGATACGGAAGCCGCGGATCTTCACCTGGTGATCGATGCGCCCGACGTACTCCAGCACGCCGTCGGCGCGCCGCCGCGCCAGATCGCCGCTGCGGTACAGGCGCTCGCCGGGCTCGCGGGCGAAGGGATTGGGCAGGAATGCCTGGGCGGTGCGCAGCGGATCGCCGACATAGCCGCGGCCGACGCCGGTGCCGGCGATGCACAGCTCACCCACCGCGCCGACCGGCGCCAGCTCCAGTGCCTCGTCCAGCAGGTACAGGCGGTTGTTGTCGGTCGGGCTGCCGATGGGCAGGTAGCTGCCGGCGGTGGACGCCATGTCGACGTTGAAGAAGGCCACATCGTCCGAACACTCCGCCGGCCCGTAGGCATTGACCAGCCCCACGCCCGGATAGCGCCCCAGCCACTGGCGGGCCAGCTCCGGCGGCATCGCCTCGCCGGTGGGCAGCAGCCAGCGCAGCGCACCGAGCCCTGCCCGCTCCTCGGCGAGCATGCCCTGGATCAGCGACGGCACGCTTTCCAGCACCGTGACGCCGCGCTCGCGCACCAGGGCCAGCAAGGCGCCCGGATCGTGGGCGATGGCGTTCGGCACGATCTCCACCCGGCCGCCGAACAGCGGCGCGGCGAGGAACTGCCAGACCGAGATGTCGAAGCTCTGCGAAGCGGTCTGGGCGACCGTATCGCGCTCGTCCAGGCCCAGGTACGGCACCTTGGACAGCTGGTTGTTGAGCATCCCGGCCTGCTCGACCATCACGCCCTTGGGCAGGCCGGTAGAGCCGGAGGTGTAGATCACGTAAGCGAGGCTATCCGGCCCGGCGTAGATGCCCGGGTTGTCCGCCGGCCAGTCGCCCGCCTGCACCTCGTCCCACACCAGCAGGCGCGGGCGGCCCTGGCAGGCCAGCTCGTCCAGCAGTTCGACCACTTGCGCGCGGCAGTCCGCCGAGCACACCAGCACCGGGGCACGGCTGAGTTCGAGGATGCGGATCAGGCGCTGGGCCGGATGGGCCGGGTCGAGCGGCAGGTAGCCGGCGCCGGCCTTGAAGCTGCCGACCATCATGCCGAGCAGGTCCAGGCCACGTTCGGCCAGCAGCGCCACCGGCTGGTCGAGCCCCACGCCCTCGTTGCGCAGGGCGTGGCCCAGGCGGTTGGCGCGGGCGTTCAGCTCAGCGTAGCTCCATTGATCATCCTGGCAGCGGCCGGCGATCCGCTCGGGATGCGCCGCCACCCGGGCCTCGAACAGCCGCGCATAGCCCTGCTCCAGCGGATAGTCGCGGTCGCTGCGGTTGCAGCCCTCGGTCAGGAAGGCTCGCTCGTCGTCACCCAGCAGCGGCAGCTCGGCCATGTCGCCATGGATGCCATCGGCCAGGGCCAGCAGCAGACGCTTGAAGTCGGCGAGCAGGCGCTCGATGGTCGGCGCGTCGAAGTAGCGCTGATCGAAGGACAGGTGCAGCCCCAGCTCGTCGCCCGGGTAGCAGACCACGGTGAGCGGGAAATTGGTGTGGGTGCGCCCCGACTCGGAGCTGGCCCTGAGGCCTTGGGCACGGTCCAGCACCGCGCTGTCCACCGGCGCGTTCTCGTAGACGAACAGGCTGTCGAACAGCGGCTGGCCCTTGGGCAGCTCGCTGCACTCCTGGATGTCCACCAGCGGCAGGTATTCGTACTCGCGCAGCTCCAGGTTGCGCTCCAGCAGCTCGCGCAGCCAGTCGCGCACGCTGCGCCGCTCGCCCGGCTGCGGCAGGCTCAGGCGCAGCGGGATGCTGTTGATGAACAGACCCACGGTGCCCTGCATCTCCGGCATGCTCACCGGGCGCCCGGCCACGGTGACGCCGAAGGCCAGGTCACGCTCGCCGCTGTAGCGGTGCAGCACCAGCGCCCAGGCCGCCTGGGCGAAGGTGTTGACGGTCAGCTGGTAGCGCTGGGCGAGTTCGCGCAGGCGCACGCCGTCGGCGGCGTCCAGCCGTGCGTGGCGGTCGCCGACACGCATGCCGCCGGTGTGCTCGCGCAGCAGCGGACGGTCGCTGGGGATGTAGGTCGGCCGCTCGAAGCCGCTCAGGTTGTCGCGCCACCAGCGGTGCGCCGCATCCAGGTCCTGGCGCTGCAGCCAGGCGATGTAGTCGCGGTAGCGCGGCGCGGAGGGCAGCACCGGCTCGCGGTTCTCGCCCAGGGCGGCGTAGATCTCCAGGAAGTCGCCTATCAGCAGGCCGCGGCACCAGGCGTCGATGAGGATGTGGTGGTTGCTCATCATGAACCAGTAGCGCGCCTCGCCCAGGCGGATCAGCCGCAGGTGGAACGGCGGCTCGCGCAGCAGCTCGAAGCCCGCCTCGCGCTCGCGCTTGTGCAGGGCCTGCAGGCGCTCCTCGTGGCCGTCCTCGGGCAGCCCGCTCCAGTCCAGGTTTTCGATGCGCGCGGCGCCCGGCTTGTGGATGACCTGCAGCATGGTCTCGCCGGCGTCCCAGGTGAACGACGCGCGCAGCGCCTCGTGGCGCGCCACCACCGCCTGCCAGGCGCGGCAGAAGCGCTGCAGGTCGAGTTCGCTGTCGATCCGGTAGCGGTCCTGCATGTAGTAGATGCCGGTGCCCGGCTCCAGCAGGGTGTGCAGCAGCAGGCCCTCCTGCATCGGGGTCAGCGGGTAGATGTCGTCGATCAGCCCGCCCGCCACCGGCAGTGCGTCGAGCTGGGCCTGGGTGAGCTGCGCCAGCGGGAAGTCGGAAGGCGTCGGCCCGCCCGCGTCCTCGTCCAGGCAGTGCTCGATCAGCCGCTGCAGCTCCTCGACGAAGCCTTCGGCCAGCGCCTGCACGGTCTGCTCCTCGTAGCGACCGGCGCCGTAGGTCCAGCGCATGCGCAGTTCGCCGCCGTAGACCTGGGCGTCAACCGACAGCCAGTTGGGCAGCGGCGCATCCTCGCCGTGGGCCGCTCCGTCCGCTTCGTCGAGCGGCTGGAACAGCGCGGTGCGGTCGAAGCTCTGGTCGAACTGGCCTAGGTAGTTGAAGGTGATCCGCGCTTGCGGCAGCGCGGCCATCGCCGCGCGGCTGGCGGCATCGGCCAGGTGACGCAGCACACCGTGGCCGAGCCCCTTGTGCGGCACGCCGCGCAGCTGCTCCTTGACTGCCTTGATGGTGTCCGCCAGCGCCTCGGCGGGCTGCAGGCAGACCGGATAGGCGCTGGTGAACCAGCCCACGGTGCGGGTCAGGTCGATGTCGTCGAACAGCGGCTCGCGGCCGTGCCCTTCCAGTTGCACCAGCACTTGGTCCCGTCCGCTCCAGCGGCACAGCACGCGGGCCAGCGCGGTTAGCAGCAGTTCGTCCACCCGCGTGCGGTAGGTCGCCGGAGCCTGTTGCAGCAGTTGGCGGGTGTACTCGACGCCAAGCCGCAGGCTGACGCTGCGGGCGTCCCGGTAGCGGTCTTCGGCGCCAACCCGGTCGCAGGGCAGCTCGCCGTCCTGCTCGCCCAGGTGCGCCTGCCACCAACCCAGCTCCTCGCGCAGGGATTCGCTGGCGGCATAGGCTTCCAGCCGCTCGGCCCAGTCGCGCAACGAGCTGGTACGAGCCGGCAGGGCTGCGGGCTGGCCGGCCGCCAGCTGCCGGTAGCTGGCCTGCAGGTCCTCCAGCAGCACCCGCCAGGACACCCCGTCCACGGCCAGGTGGTGGATCGCCAGCAACAGCTTCTGCCGCCCGTCCCCGTCCTCGACCAGCAGGACGCGCAGCAGCGGACCATGCTCCAGATCGAGACTGCGCTGGGCCTCGTCGAACAGCGCCTGGCAATCGTCCAGATCATCCACCCGCCGTTGCCACAGCAGTCCTTCGTCACCCTCGCCCACGGCGCGGTACTCGGCCTGCCAGCGGCCGTCGACCTGACGGAACGCCAGGCGCAGGGCATCGTGATGGTCGTGCAGCTGTTGCAGGGCACGCTCCAGGGGAAGCGCCTCCAGGCGGACGCTGGGCGCCAGCAGCAGCGCCTGGTTCCAGTGTTGCGCGGCGGCCAGGCCCTGGTCGAAGAACCAGTGCTGGATCGGCGTCAGCGGCGTGGCGCCGGCCAGCGGACCTTGCTCGCTCGCCACCGCCTCGACCTGGCTGGCGATCCCGGCGAGGGCCTGCACCGTCTGGTGCAGGAACAGGTCGCGCGGGGTGAAGTGGATGCCCGCCTGACGCGCACGGCTGACCACCTGGATCGACAGGATCGAGTCGCCGCCCAGCTCGAAGAAGTTGTCGCCCAAACCGACCTGGCGGACGTTCAGCACCTCCTGCCAGATCGCCGCCAACTGCCGCTCCAGTTCGTTGCGCGGCGCCAGGAAGGCCTGGCGGTCCTGCTCGGCGTCGGGCGCCGGCAGGACGCGGCGGTCGAGCTTGCCGTTGGGGGTCAGCGGCAGGCGATCGAGCAGCACCAGATGCGCCGGCACCATGTAGTCGGGCAACTGCGCTCGCAGATGGGTCCTGATCGACTCGCGCAATGCCATCCGCGCCGGCTCGTCGAGCCCCGCCGTGGCGGTCGCCAGGTAGCCGGCCAGCTGCTTGCCGGACGGCGTGTCCAGGGCCAGCACCGCCACGTCATCCACGGCAGGATGCTCGCGTAGGCGCGCCTCGATCTCGCCCAGCTCGATGCGGAAGCCGCGCACCTTGACCTGCTGGTCGATGCGACCGAGGTATTCGGCCTGATTGTCGTCGCGCAGACGCACCCGGTCGCCACTGCGGTACAGCCGCGCCCCGGCGAGGCCGAACGGGTCAGGCACGAAGCGCTCGGCGGTCAGCGCCGGACGCCGGTGGTAGCCGCGCGCCAGGCCCGCGCCGCCCAGGTACAGCTCGCCGGCGGCGCCATGGGGCAGCGGCGCCAGGTCGGCGTCGAGGATGGCGCCCCGGCGGGCGCCGACCAGGCTGCCGATCGGCACGCTGCCGGCGCCCTCTTCCAGGCGCTCCGGCGCCAGGCAGGCCAGCGGCATGACTACCGTCTCGGTCGGCCCGTAGGCGTTGAAGAAGGACTGTGGCGCGAAGGCCGCGCGAATCCGCTGCAGGTGCTCGCCGGTCAACGCCTCGCCACCGGTGATGCACAGCCGTACCGGCAGGCGCTCGTCGCGGGTGGCCAGCCACTGGGCCAACTGGCTGCCATAGCTGGGGGTGAAGCCGAGGATGGTGACGCCCTGCTCGCGGATCAACTGGCAGATCGACTCCGCGTCCCACTGCCCCTGCGCACGCAGCACCACCCGCGCGCCGCACAGAAGCGGCGCGAACAGCCGCTCGCTGGCCGCGTCGAAGTTGATCGAGTAGAAGTGCAGCTCGCAGTCGTCGGCGCGCATGCCGAAGCGCTCGATCACCGCCCGGCAGTGCATGGCGATCTCGCCGTGGGACACCGCCACGCCCTTGGGCTGGCCGGTGGAGCCGGAGGTGTAGATCAGGTAGGCCAAGTTGTCCGGCCGGGCGATCCGCGGCAGCGCGCCGCTGGCGTAGCCGTCCAGCGCAGCCAGGTCGTCCTCCAGGCACCAGCGGCCGACGCCGGCCGGCAGCTCGCCGAGCGCCTCGAACAGCGCGGCGTGGCCGAGCAGCAGGGCGATACCGCTGTCCTCGATCAGGTAGCGCAGGCGTTCCAGCGGGTATTCCGGGTCGAGCGGCACGTAGGCGCCACCCGCCTTGAGGATCGCCAGGATGCCGACGACCAGCTCCGGCGAGCGTTCCAGGGCGAGGCCGACCGGCACTTCCGGGCCGACGCCGCGCTCGCGCAGCACGCGGGCCAGGCGATTGGCCCGGGCGTCCAGTTCGGCGTAGCTCAGGGTCCGTTCGCCGAAGGTCAGTGCCGGCGCCCTGGGGGTCTCCGCCGCCTGACGGGCGAACAGCTCGTGCAGGCAGGCGTCCAGTGGATGCTCGCCAGCCGGCTCGGCCAGGGTGACGGGTTCGCCGGCGGCCAGCATCGGCAGTTCGGCGATGCGCCGCGTCGGTTCGTCGAGCATGGCGGCCAGCAGGCGCTGCCAGTGCCCAGCCATGCGCGCGACGGTCGGCTCGTCGAACAGGTCGGAGCTGTAGGTCAGGCAGCAGCCCAGGCGCTGGTCGAGGTCGGTGACTTCCAGGTAGAGGTCGAACTTGGTCGCCCGCGCATCGTTGACCAGGTATTCGACGGTCATCCCCGCCAGTTGCCGGGTCTGCTGGAACTCCCAGCGCTGCACGTTGCACATCACCTGGAACAGCGGATGGTGGGCGGCGCTGCGCGGCGGCTGCAGGGCCTCCACCAGTTCGTCGAACGGCAGGTCCTGGTGGGCCTGGCCCTCGATCACCGTGTCACGCACCTGCTCGAGCAACTCGGCGACGCTCATCTGCCCGTCCAGCCGGCAGCGCAGCACCTGGGTGTTGAGGAAGGCGCCGATCAGCCCTTCGCTCTCCGGGCGGATACGGTTGGCCACCGGCGCGCCGATGCGCAGGTCGCCCTGCCCGCTGTAGCGGTACAGCAGCAGCGCCAGGGTCGCGGTGGCGGTCATGAACATGGTCAGTCCGTTGGCCGCGTTCCAGGCGCGCACCCGCTCGGCCAGCACCGGGTCGAGGTCGAAGCGGAACAGCTCGCCGCGGTGGCTCTGCACCGGCGGGCGCGGACGGTCGGCGGGCAGCTCCAGCAGCGGATGCTCGTCACCCAGCTGGGCGCGCCAGTAGTCCAGCTGGCGCTGGCGTTCGCCGCTCTCCAGCCAGCGGCGCTGCCACTGGCTGTAGTCGAGGTACTGCACCGGCAGGGGTTGCAGGGGCGATTCGCGCTCGTCGAGGAAAGCCTCGTAGAGCAGTCCCAGCTCGCGGGCGAACACGTCCATTGCCCAGCCTTCGGTGACGATATGGTGCAGGGTCACCACCAGGAAGTACTCGTGCTCGCCCGCCTTGACCAGGCAGACGCGCAGCAGCGGCCCGCGCTCCAGATCGAAGGGCTGGTGCGCCTGCTCGTCGGCCAGCGCCTGCAGGCGCGCCTGGCGCTCGCCGGCCGGCAGCGCGGACAGGTCCAGCCACTGCATGCGCAGGTCGGACTGCTCGGCGACGCGCTGCCAGGGCTTGCCGGCGTCGCTGGGGAAGGTAGTGCGCAGGGTCTCGTGGCGCTGGATCAGCGCCTGCAGCGCCGCCTCGAAGCGCTGCACGTCCAGCACCCCGCTCAGCCGGGCCATGCCGCCGACGTTGTAGGCCGGGCTCTGCGGGTCGAGCTGCCAGAGGAACCACATGCGCTGCTGGGAATGGGACAGCGGGAAGCGCTGGCCGCGGTCCGCCCGCTCGATCACGCCCCAGCCGTCGCGCGCGCCCTCCTCTTCCAGCCGGGCGACCTCGGCGGCGAATTCGCCCAGGCGGCCAGCCTCGAACAGACTGCGCAGCGGCAGGTCGACATCGAACGCCTGGCGCACCCGCGAGATGATGCGGGTGGCCAGCAACGAATGGCCGCCCAGGGCGAAGAAGTCGTCGTCCAGACCGATGCGCGGCAAGCCCAGCACCTCCTGCCAGATCGCCGCCAGGCGGCGCTCGCGCTCGTCCCGTGGCGGCACGTGGCCACGCGCCTGCCAGCGCGGCTCCGGCAGAGCCTTGCGGTCCAGCTTGCCGCTCGGCGTCAGCGGCAGCGCGTCGAGGCGCACGAACTGCGCCGGCACCATGTACTCGGGCAGGCGTTCGGCCAGGGCGCGCTTCAGCCGCTCGGCCAGGGTCGCGTCGTCCTCCTCGCCGTCGCGGGTCAGGTAGGCAACCAGTTGCGCGCCGCCCGCGCCCTCGCGCACCAGCACTGCCGCCTGGCGGACCGCCGGCTGCGCCAGCAGGTGGGCACGGATTTCCTCCAGCTCGATACGGAAGCCACGCACCTTGACCTGCTCGTCGGCACGGCCGAGGAATTCCAGCGCCCCATCGTGGCGCCAACGCGCCAGGTCGCCGCTGCGGTACAGCCGCGTGCCTTCCTCGCCCGGCACGAAGCGCTCGGCGGTCAGTGCCGGACGTCCCAGGTAGCCGCGCGCCAGGCCGCTGCCGCCGAGCCACAGTTCAGCCACCGCGCCGGCGGGCGCCAGCTCCAGTTCGCCATCGCGCAGCTCGCAAACCACACCCGCCAGCGGACGACCGATCGGTACCCGCGCGCCCTCCTCGTCGTCGCAGCGCCAGTGGGTGACGTTGATCGCCGTCTCGGTCGGCCCGTAGCGGTTGTGCAACGCCACCTGGGGCAGGCGCTCACGCACGCGCCGGCCCAGCTCGCCGGACAGCGCCTCGCCGCCGGAGAACAGGTGGCGCAGGCTGTGGCAGTCGCCGACCGCCGGCTCCTCGACGAACAGCTGCAGCAGCGGCGGCACGAAGTGCAGGCAGGTCACGCCGTGTTCCTGCACCAGCTCCACCAGGCGACGCGGATCGCGGTGCTCGCCGTCCGCCGTCAGTACCAGGCGGCTGCCGGCGATCAGCGGCAGGAAGCACTCCCAGACCGACACGTCGAAGCCCAGCGGCGCCTTCTGCAGCAGCACGTCCGCGGCGTCCACCGCGTATTCGCGGCGCATCCAGTGCAGCCGCTCGCTCAGCGCGCCATGGCTGACGCCGACGCCTTTCGGCGTGCCGGTGGAACCGGAGGTGTAGATCACGTAGGCCAGGTTGCTGGCGTCCAGCGCCAGGGCGGGCGGCGTGTCCGGATGGCCTTCGACGTCCAGCGCCTCCAGCGCCAGGGCCGTCACGTCCGCCGGCAGCTCCAGCGTGTCCAGCACCCGCCGGTGGCCGAGCAGCAGGCGCAGGCCGCTGTCCTCGATCATCCAGGCCAGGCGCTCGCGCGGGTAGTCGGCGTCCATCGGCACGTAGGCGCCGCCGGCCTTGACTACGGCCATCAGGGCCACCATCAGTTCGACGCCGCGCCCGGCCAGCAGGCCGACCCGCACTTCCGGCCCGACGCCCAGCTCGCGCAGGCGATGGGCCAGGCGGTTGGCGCGGCGCTCCAGCTCGGCGTAGTCCAGGGTCACGCCAGCACTGACCAAGGCGACAGCCTGGGGCGTTGCCTGCACCTGGGCAGCCAGCAGTTCGGGCAGCAGGGCCTTGGCCGGCTCCGCCGGCTGGCGGCCCCACTCGCGCAGTTGCCGTTGCTCATCGGTATCGAGCAACGGCAGGTCGCCGATGGCGCGTTCGGGGCTCTCGCCGACCTGCTCCAGCAAGCGCACAAAGTGCGCGGCCAGGCGCTCGACGCTGGCGCGCTCGAACAGTTCGCTGGCGTAGTCGAAGGCCAGGCGGATGCGCCCCTGGCGGTCTTCCTCGCTGTGCAGCTGCAGGTCGAACTTGGCCTCGCGGCTGTGCCAGGGCAGTTCCTCGGCGAGCAGGCCGGGCAGGCGGCGCAGCGACTCCAGATCGCGCTGCTGGTGGTTGAACATCACCTCGAACAGCGGCCCGCCGCCCATAACCTCGACCACCCGCTCGAACGGCAGGTCCTGGTTGGCCTGGGCGCCCTCGACGGTTCGCCGCGCGGCCGCCAGCATCTCGGCGAAGGTCTGCCGCGAATCCAGCCGTCCGCGCAGCACCTGGGTGTTGATGAAGAAGCCGACCAGCCCCTGCACCTCCTGGCGCGGACGGTTGGCGTTGGGCACGCCGAGGCGGATGTCGGCCTGCCCGGTGTAGCGGTGCAGCAGGGTCTGGAAAGCGGCCAGCAGGACCGCGAACAGGGTGGTCTCGTGGTGCCGCGCCAGCCCCTGCAGGCGCTCGCCGAGGGCCTTGTCCAGGCGCAGTCCGAGGCGTTCGGCAGCCGAATCGCGCCCGCCGCGCGGCCGGTCCAGTGGCAGCGCCAGGGGCTGGTGCTCGTCAGCCAGCTCGGCGCGCCAGTACTCCAGCTGCTCCTCGAAGCGGGCGGCCTCGTCCTGCTGCCAGGCCGCATAGTCGGCGTAGCGGATAGGCAACGGCGCCAGGGACGGCGCCTGGCCCTGGAGATGGGCGGCGTAGAGCCGCGCGAACTCGTCGAGCAGCAGGCCCAGCGACCAACCGTCGGCGACGATGTGGTGCAGGGTCACCAGCAGCAGGTGGTCCTGCTCATCCAGGCTGACCAGGCGCACGCGCAGCAGCGGGCCGTGCTCCAGATCGAAGCGGAAGCGCGCCTCCTCCTCGCGGATCGCCCTCGCCCGCTCCTCGCGCTGCGCCTCCGGCAGCACGGAAAGATCGTCGCGCAGCAGGGTCCAGTCGCCCACGGCGCCGATGCGCTGGAAGCCGACGCCGTCTTCCTCGTGGAAGGTGGTGCGCAGCGACTCGTGGCGCTCGACCAGGGTGGCGAAGCTGCGCTGCAGCGCCTGCTCGTCCAGTTCGCCGCGCAGGCGCAGGCCGCCGGGGATGTTGTAGGCGACACTGTCCGGCTCCAGTCGGGAGAGGAACCACAGGCGGTTCTGGGCCGGCGACTGCAACAGGGCGTGGCCGTCGGCCAGGCGCGGAATGCCGTCGCCCGCCTCGCCACCGGCCGCCAGCCGCGCGCAGAAGCCGCGCAGCGTGGGGGCGTCGTACAGCGTGCGCAGCTCCAGGTCGAGGCCGGTGGCGTCACGCAGCTCGGCGATCATCTGGATGGCCTGCACGGAGTTGCCGCCAAGGGCGAAGAAGTTCGCGTCGGGGTCCAGGCGGTCGGTCCTGAGTACTTCGCGCCAGAGCGCGGCGACACGCTCGTCGAGCGGCAGCTGCGCCTCGCTGACGGCCGGTTGCGCCGCCTGCCCCTCGCGGAAGTCGGCGACCAGCGCCAGTTCGCCCGCCTCGTAGCGCTGCCGGCAGGCGGAGCGCTGCAACTTGCCGCTGGAGGTCTTCGGCAGAGCGCCTGGCTCCAGCAGCAGCACCAGCGCCGGCGCCTCGTGATGCACCTCGGCCACCGCCTGGCGGATGCGTCCGATCAGTTCCTCGGCGGGCACCTGCCGGGCGGTGCGCCGGCTGATCTCCGCGGCCACGCCGAGCGCCTCGCGGCCCTCGTGGGTCACCGCGAAGGCCGCCACGCGCCCGCGGCGTGCCTCGGCGATGCGCTCCTCCACCGTGCGCTCGATATCCTGAGGATAGAGGTTCTGGCCGCGGACGATCAGCATGTCCTTGAGCCGGCCGGTGACGAACAGCTCGCCCTGGTGGCGGAAGCCCAAGTCGCCGGTGCGCAGCCAGGTGCGGCCGTCGCGCTCGACGAAGGTGTTCGCGCTCGCCTGCGGGTTGCGCCAGTAGCCCCGGGCGACGCTCGGCCCGCTCGACCAGACCTCGCCGACCAGGCCGTCGGCCAGCGCCTCGCCGCTCTGCGGATCGACGACCAGCAGCGGATGTTCGGGCTGTTCCCAGCCGCAGCTCATCAGGGTCGCGTCCTCGCCCGGCGCGAAGCGGTTCGCCGCCAGCGCGGCGGCATCGACCCGCAGGCCCGGAATGCCCTGGCCCGGCCTGCCGCCGGTGACGAACAGGGTCGCCTCGGCCAGCCCATAGCTGGCCAGGTAGGCGCCTGGCCGGAAGCCGCAGGGGGCGAACCGCTCGGCAAAGGCGTCCAGGCTGTCCTGGCGGATCGGCTCGGAACCGGAGAAGGCCACTCGCCAGTGGGACAGCTCCAGGCCGGCCAGCTTGCCCTCGGCGATGCGCTCGTGGCACAGGCGGTAGGCGAAGTCCGGCCCGCCGCTGATGGTGCCCCGGTAGCGGCTGATCGCCTCCAGCCAGCGTACCGGCCGTTCGAGGAAGTACTGCGGCGACATCAGCACCACCGACACGCCGCTGTAAATGCCCTGCAGCAGCCCGCCGATCAGACCCATGTCGTGGTACAGCGGCAGCCAGCTGACGATCACGTCGTCGGCACCGATGCCGTAGCCCTGGCGGATCAGCCATTCGTTGGCCGCCAGGTTGGCGTGGCTGACCTGCACGCCCTTCGGCGCGGCGGTGGAGCCGGAGGTGTACTGCAGGAAGGCGATGGCCTCGGGCGCGACGACGGGCGCCAGCCAGCCCTCGCCCAGGGCCGCTTCCAGCTCGTCCACCGCCAGCAGCTCCGGCATGGCGCCGCCGAAGGACGCGCCGAGCTGGCCCAGGGAGCCGGCGAGCTTGCCGGTGGTGAGGATCAGCCCCGGCTCCGCGTCGGCGACGATCGACACCAGCCGCCGCAGGTGCTGCTCCTGGTTGCTCTCCGGCGGATAAGCCGGCACCGCGATCACCCCGGCGTAGAGGCAGGCGAAGAACGCCGCGACGTAGTCCGGCCCGCTGGGAAACAACAGGACCGCCCGCTCGCCGGGCGCCACCCGCTGCGCCAGCGCGGCCGCGATGACCCGCACCCGGCCGTCCAGCTGCCGATAGCTCAGCACCTCCTCCCCGTCGCTGCCGAGAAAGCTCAGTGCCAGCCGGTCCGGCTCGGCGGCGGCCCGGGTCATCAGCGCATCGGCCATGGAAACGGGGCGTTGGAAGGTATCCGTCATCTCTGCACCTTTCGACTCAATCTGGGCGGGGCTCGCGTCGGGGGCATCCCGAGGCCATGGAGCGATGACGGATCGTCGGGGGAGAAAATTAGTGACGGCGGCGAGGGTCGGAAACGGAGAAAACGAGGCGGGGGTAAATATTCTGCAAACAGGTTCGTTTCTACTTGGCTGAGCGGTCATGCGACCACGCCTTGGCTCTAGCTCAGGCCCTTCGGGTTATATCCATCTAATTTAAAATTATTATCATTCGCGTTTGACACATATTCTCACACTGTCTACCGTACTCCGCGCTGTGAAGGATTAACCGGCTCTCAGTAGCCCTGTCGCATAGGTAGAACCATGCAGGAATATGGAAATGTCGAGCGCTCCGTCAGCGGGGCCCCTTCGCTGCTTCAGGCATTGGTGGAAAACCGCACGATCCTGGTCAAGACGGCCGCCCGGATCACGGGGTGCCATAGCCGCGCAGAGGATGTGGTCCAGGACGCCTTCCTCAGGCTGGCGGGTGGACGGGCCATCACCCTCCCCCTCAGGGCCCAGATCAACTATGTCTTCCGGATCGTGCGCAACCTGGCCATCGATCACTATCGCAAGCAGGCGATGGAACAACGCTACATCGGCAGCGAGGAGGAAGGCATGCACGCCACCAGCGGCAACGCGACTCCCGAGGCCGCCAACCTCAATCAGGAAACCCTGGAGATCATCGACAGCGCCCTGAACCAGCTGCCCGAGCGAACCCGCTACGCCTTCGAGATGTATCGCATCCATGGCGTCCAGCAGAAGGACATCGCCAAGGAGCTGGGGGTTTCACCGACGCTGGTCAATTTCATGATCCGCGATGCGCTGGTGCACTGTCGCAAGACGGTGGGCCAGTCCCACGACTGACACGCCCTGCCGAGCGGAAGGCGCCGGTGAGATTCTGCCAAAGGCCCGGGCCGGAATACCGGGTCTCGCTGCCCGGCTGCGTGGTGATGGGCACCCGCTTCGATCATCGCCTGCTGGGCGCCGGCTGCATCGATCGAAGCGGCATTCCCCTGCCCCCGGCCATCCGCCGTTCGGTACCCCGGCGCCAGGCCGAGTTCGTGGCCGGCCGGCTGTGCGCCAAGGAGGCCCTGGAACGGCTCACCGGTACCCCGGCCATCCCGCCGATCGGCGAAGATCGCGCCCCTCGCTGGCCCGAGGCCGTCTGCGGCGCCATCACCCACAACCGTCACCGCGCCCTGGCGATGGTCGCCCGGCGCAACGACTACCTGGCCCTCGGCGTCGACATCGAATCCCTCATCGACGACGCGCTGGTCGACGAACTCGCCGGGGAACTGCTGACCCAAGGCGAGCGCGAGCGATTCCTCAGCCTGCCGAAGGAACAGCGCGCCCACCTGCTGACCCTGACCTTCTCGCTCAAGGAGAGCCTGTACAAGGCGCTCCACCCGCTGACCGGCCGCCAGTTCTATTTCGAGCATGCGGAACTGCTCGCCTGGTCGGCGGACGGCCGGGCGAGACTGCGGCTGCTGTGCTGGCTCGACGAACGATTCCCGGAGAACACCGAGATCGACGGCCGTTTCTGCATGATCGAAGACGATCTGCTCAGTTACGTGGCCATCGCCAATTCGCGGGGAGCCCTCGGACTCGCTCCCTGCTGACCCGGACTGCCCGCCACGCCTGGTTTGCGCCGACGATCCGCTACCTTCGCGAAGCCCCTCCGCCGAGGAAAAGTAGTAGTGTTAACGGAGTAGCCGTCAGAGAAACCGGGAATCACCTTGCCGCTCACGAAGAAACGCCTGCAGTTCGATCTGGGCAACCTCATCCTTGTCTTGTCCGCCCTGACCGCATTGGTGATGCTGATCAACAGCTTCTTCGCCAGCTACCGAGTGCAACGGGAGCTGCTCATCAACAATGCGCTGGAAGCCAATCACGTCTACGCGGCCAAGCTGGCTTCCAGCACCGACGCCTTCCTGCAGGCCTCGCTGCAGCAACTGGCCTACAGCGCCAAGCTGCAGAGCCGCCGGTTCGACGATGCCGACTTCCTGCACGACGAAGCCGAGCGACTGCTCGAACAGACGGCCAGCTTCAACTCGGTGTTCGTCGTCAGCAACCGCGGCACGGTGCTCGCAGCCTCGCCGGCCAGCCTCCACCTGGTGGGCCAGACGCTCTCCACCGAAGGCGTCAAGGAGGCGATGCGTACCCGCAAGGCGACCATCTCGCGCCCCTACATGTCGGCCGCCAACAACCTGGTGGTGGTGGTCTCCCAGCCCGTCTTCGCCGCCGACGGCGAGTACCTGGGCTTCGTCGGCGGCTCCTTCTACCTGAAACGCCGGAGCATCCTCAACGAGCTGCTCGGCGAGCACTACTACAAGGACGGCTCCTACCTGTACGTGGTCGACAGCAGTCGCCGGCTGCTCTATCACCCCGACCAGGATCGGATCGGCACCATCGTCACCAACAACACACTGGTCGACCGCTTCCCAAAAGAGGACTCGGGCACCCAGCGCGTGGTCAACAGCCAGGGCGTGGACATGCTGGCGGGCTTCGCCGTGGTGCCCACCACCCGCTGGGGCATCGTCGCCCAGCGGCCGACCGAGACGACGATCGCCTCGATCGACGAACTCATGATCAAGGTAATTCTCACCACCGCCCCGATGGCCCTGCTCAGCTTCGTGCTCATCTGGTGGCTGGCGCGTGTGATCGCCCGCCCGCTCTGGCAGCTCTCGGCCGGCGCGCGCGACATGGCGGACCCGGGGACGGCCGACAGCATCAGGAACGTGCGCGCCTGGTACTTCGAGGCGGCGGCCCTCAAGCGCGCCCTGGTGCTCGGCCTCAACCTGCTGCACGAACGCATCGGCAAGCTCAACCACGCCGTCCAGACCGATCCGCTCACGGGCCTGCACAACCGTCGCGGGCTGGAGTTCATGCTCTCCCTCTGGCAGGCCGAGAACCGGTCGTTCTCGGTGATCACCCTCGATATCGATCACTTCAAGCGGGTGAACGATACCCATGGCCATGACGTGGGCGACAAGGTGATCAACAACGTGGCCGAGCTCATGCGCGGCTGCTCGCGGGAGAACGACATCCTCTGCCGCACCGGCGGCGAGGAATTCCTGATGCTGCTGCCCGGCACCAATACCCTGGCCGCCACGGCGGTGGCCGAGCGGCTGAGGCATACGGTGGAACAGGCCGATATCCCGCCCGCCGGGCGCATCACAATCTCGCTCGGGGTCGCGGCCTGGATTCCCGGAGGACCGAGCCCCAGCCTGGTACTGAAGTCGGCCGACGAACAGCTCTACGCCGCCAAGGCTGCCGGACGCAACTGCGTGCGGGTCGACCAGGCCGAGACGGTGATCTCCTAGCCGCCGCGGCGAAAAGGTTGAACTTCCGCCCGCTGCGCTCGCTCAGTGCATCAGCAGCGGCTGATGACCTTTTCGACAAGTCGCCCTGCAGGCGCGGACATGGCCCTCGCCATAGCGCTCACGACCCTATTCCTTGCCCCAGATGTGAGAGGAAAACGCGATGGACTGGATGATCACCTACCGGACGGCAGAAGGCCTCATCAAAAAGGTCGCGGCGCATGCGCTCAAGCTTCCCGACTACAGGGGCCTCGCCGAGCGAGTGGTGCGCGACGCCTACGAAGACCGGCCGCCCCTGCCACTGGGCAATCTCTCGGCGGTCGAGTGGCTGGACCACTGCAAGCTGGAAATCCTCGACATCGATACCCTGAAAGCCGCGCAGCGGGCCTGAGGCCCGACCGCGCGATTGGTTGAACGGCCGGCCTCCGCGTCTCCTCCAATCCATACAGGCCAGCCGGCCTCATGTGAGGTGACGTATGAACGCGAACAACCATGCCAACCCCCAGGGCGACACCGATCCGCAGGCCCCGCAGACGCCCGAGCCGCCGGTCGAGCCCGGCGTCTATCCGGCGGAGCCGGATCGGCGCCAGGACCAGGAACAACCCGATGAGGACATTCCGGGAGAACAGCCGCGCAGCCGATCGAACGAAGGCGATCCGCTGAACACCCCGGACTGACCCCGGGTCCGTGAGCCAGGCCCGCTTCCGCAGGGCCTCGGCGGGCCAAGCCCCGCAAGCGGGGCCGCAGAAACCCTAGTCGGCGCCAGGCCCGATCACCTGGCGGCGCATTTCCTCCTCGATCTCGGTCACCGCCCGCGCGCGCATGGCGACGCCCAGGGTCTTCTCCTCAGAGTCGATCGGATACTGCTCCAGCAGGTAGCGTTCGAGTTCGGCCTGGGCCTCGTTGCGCTGGTCGCGCAGGGCCTGCACGTCACAGGCTTGATGAAGTGCCATGGCGCACCTCCTTCACGGACGTCTCGGGGTGGATGGGCGGGTTCGGCCCGGCGATGCGCCGGCGCCGCTCGACCATGAGCGCGTCGGCGATCCCCGCGGCGACCGATGCGATCTGGCCCGCCGACATGGGCGGGCCGATGGTCAGGGGTGTGTACGTGATTTCCCGAACGGCAACGGCAATATCGACCGCCCCGAAGGCAACCAGGGCGGAGGCTGCGTACTGGTCCCAGGCGGCAGCTTCTTCTTCAGATTCGATCCTCATGACTCACCCATCTCCGTAAGCTCGACAGTTTGGAGCCACGGGACGGAGGATCAATTCACAGTGTTTACCGGCTGTTCGTCGGCGCGGCCGCGTGCGGACCAGACGCTATCCGCCGGCCCGGAATCGACGCGCCGGGCCGTGCCCCGCGCCATCCAGGCGAAGCACAGGGCGCCGGCCAGGGCCGTGATATCCACGCCGAGGGCGGCGGCGCTGGTGTGGCCCCACAGCCCGAGCGCGGGCACGCTCCAGGCCAGCAGGGTCGTCGCGGGGATCGCCAGGGTCGCCGCCGACGCCAGCCACAGCAGGTGCACCGACGCCCTCGCCCCGCCCCGGGCGAAGGCCCAGGCCAGGCTGCCCAGGAAGACGACGTAGTAGATGCCCATGTGCCAGACCACCGGCGCGTCCACCCGCCCGTGCAGCCACTTGGCCGCCACGATGGTGGCCGAGATGCCGGCGATGCAGCCCAGGCACACGCCCACCGTGCCGGCGGCCAGCAGCCGGGTGGAACGGCGCTGCTGCACCGGCCCGCTACTCCGCCGCTCGGCGCGGCGGCGCGATTCGATCCATAGCAGGTTGCCGGAGTAGAACAGGAAGGCCCCCGCCAGGCCGAGGAAGAAGTAGCTCCAGCGCACCGGCTCGCCGCCGTAGCTGCCGAAGTGCAGGCTGAAGAAGCTGCTCGCCAGCGCCGTCCAGCTGTTGCGCTCGCCGGGGAAGTAGTAGCTATTGAGCACCCGCCCGTCCACGGCGCCGAGCAGCAGGTAGCCCTGGGTGCGCAGCAGGTAGCCCGGCTCGGTGCCTCGCACCAGCACACTGGCGGCCGCGTCGCCCGCATGGTGGTAGGTCATCGCCGTGGGCTCGAAGGCGGGGTTGAGTTCCCGCACCCGCGCCAGCAGGCGCTCCGGTTCCAGCATCGCCGCCGTTTCGCCGCTGGCGGCGGGCGGCACGAATGGGCTGTGGGCGCGGAACAGCTCCGGCAGCCGTTCTTCGTAGATGACCTTGTCCTGGGTGTCGTAGAACAGGTCGTGCAGGCCGAACACCACGCCGGACAACGCCATGATCAGGTGGAACGGCAGGCTCACGATGCCCACCACGTTGTGCGCGTCCAGCCACATGCGCTTGAGGTTGCGGCCCAGGCGCACGGCGAAGAAATCCTTGACCAGCGTCGGCAGCAGCACGATGACCCCGGACACCAGGGCCACGGCATACAGCATGCTGACCACGCCCATGAAACCCATGCCGATGTCCATGTCCCCCGGCACGCCGGCGGTGCGGTGCAGGATGTCGACCAGCTCGGCCAGCATCGACGGCGACTCCTGGCGCAGCTGCAAACGATCTTCGTCGTCCAGGCTGGCTGACCAGACCCCAGGGATCTCGCCACGCTCGCGCGGAGCGCCCTCTGCCGCCCGCTGGAACCAGACCAGCCGGGCGGGAATCGCCTCGTGGTCCTGCAGCACCAGGGTGAACTGGCCGGCCACGTCCGGGCGGGCCTCCAGAGTACGGGCGATCAGCTCGGGCGCGCGCTCCAGGCTCACCTGCGCCGCGCCCGCCCCCGGCGCGGCGGCCCAGCGGGCGAGCGGCTCCTTGAACATGGTGATGGCGCCGGCGTAGAAGGCGATGAACAGGGCCAGACCGGCCAGGATGCCGGTCCAGGTATGGACTTCTTTGTAGATGCGGACGATGTCGGTATTCATGCTCGGAATTCGGACTCAGTGACAGGCATACAGCGCCACCCAGGCCAAGACGTTGGCGCCGCCCAGCCACAGCCAGGCGTGCCGGCCACTGCGGAAGAGGAAACAAGTGGACAGCAGCGCCATCCACAACGGCGCCACCAGCCACATGGTCACCTGGAACTTGTTCGGCGCCGCCGGGCCGCCGCTGGTGAGGAAGGCGAACAGCCCGGAGCCGGCCAGCGCCAGACCGAGCCCGAGCAGCAAGCCGGCCAGCGTCTTGCTCCACCAGTCGCGACGGATCGCCGTGCGTTTGTGCCGCGCTACCGCCATGACCTGCCCCCCAGGATTTCGCGCAGCACCGCCATGAACGGCAGCGCCACGAAGCAGGCCATCAGCAGCGTCAGCAGGGTGAAGATCGCCGTCGACACTTCCAGCAGCTGCAGCCACAGGGCGAGCGCCACTGCCTCCATGAGGGCAGCGACGATACGCGCCGGCCTGGCCGGCCACGGCCTCGGCAGCCATTGCTGGCGTGGCGCGGCCAGGTAGGCGGCCAGGGCGCCGCCCACCGTCAGCGCCAGGGCGAGCAGGGTCAGCATGGCCGCGCTCACCAGCGGTACTTCAGGGTCGCCTGCAGCGAACGCCCCATGCCCTGCCAGCAGGTGCCGTAGGCGCAGGCGGCGGCGTACTGCCGGTCCTCCAGGTTCTTCGCGTTGAGGGTCAGCGACCAGTCGCTATCGAAGTCGTAGCGGGCCATCGCGTCGTACAGGGTGTAGCTCGGCACCTTCAGCGTCTCGTACTCGTCGCCGAACGACGAGCTGACATGGCGAACGCCGGCGCCGACCGTGAGCTCCGGCAGGCCATGGGCGGCCAGGTTGTAGTCGAGCCACGCCGAGGACAGCCGCTCGGGCACGGCCAGGGGCCGCTTGCCGACCTTGGCCTCGACCGTGTCCTTGGTGATCTCGACCTCGCTGCGCGAGTAGCTCGCCAGCAGGTTGAGGCCGGCCATCAGCTCGACCTTGCCCTCGACCTCGAAACCGCGCGAGCGGATCTCGCCCGTCTGCACCTGGTACAGGGTCGGCGCCACCGGGTCGGGCGTCAGCACGTTGCGCTTGGTCAGCTCGTAGGCGGAGAGCGTGACCATGGTCCTGCCCTCCTCCGGCTGCCAGCGGATGCCGATCTCCTTCTGCCGCCCCTCGGTCGGCTCGAACGCCCCGCCCTGGCGGTCAGCGCCGACCACCGGTTCGAACGAGGTGGTGTAGCTCGCGTACGGAGCGAAGCCGTTGTCCATCAGGTAGACGACGCCCAGGCGGCCAGTGGTGGCGCGGTCGGACTGCTCCGTCTTCGCGCCGCGCACGCCGGTCACCAGATTGGTGTTGTAGGTGCTGGACTCCGCGCGGTCCTCGCGCAGGCCGGCCAGGAACACCCAGCGATCCAGGCGCAGCTGGTCCTGCAGGTACAGGCCGAGCTGCTGGGCGTCGCTGTCGGTGCGCGTGCTCAGCCGCACCGGGGTGACCGGCAGGCCGTACACCGGCTCGTAGACGTTCTCCCGTGTGGGCGCCGGGCCGCTGCCCGCCTTGGCCAGGAAGTCGGAGTCGCGCCAGTCGGCGCCCACCAGCACGGTGTGCTCGATGGGGCCGGTGTCGAACTGCGCCTGGAGCTGGTGGTCCGCCGCCAGGGTCTGCACGTCCGCGGTATTGCGCGAAGCGGTGCGCGGCAGGGTCATGAAGTTCGGCGCCGGGGTACCGTTGTTGAGTTGCCGGGTATCGCTCTCGAATTCGCCGTAGCGCACCTTCTGGCGGAAGCTCCAGACCTCGTCGAAAGTGTGTTCGAACTCCCAGCCGACAGTCTTCATCGTGCGCGTGAAGCGGTTCCAGTTGGGGTCGCCCTGGAAGTAGTCGATCGGCAGCTTGCCATAGGGGCTGCGCACCGGACCGACGCCGGCGAAGGCCGGCGGCACGAAGCTGGTGTCGGGCTGTTCCGGGTCGTGCTGGTAGAACGCCTGCAGGGTCAGCGAGGTGTCCTCGCTCAGCGCCCAGCGCAGGGACGGCGCGATGAGCTGGCGCTCGTCCTTCTGGTAGTCCACGCCGGTCTGGGAGTCGCGGGCGAGGCCGGTCAGGCGGTAGCTCAGCGCGCCCTGGGCATCTACCGGCCCGCCCAGGTCCAGGCCGATGGCGCGACCGCTGTGGTTGGCGAGCTGCACCATCAGCTCGCCGAAGGCCTCGTCGGTCGGGCGCTTGCTGACCATGTTGACGAAGCCACCCGGGTCGGCCTGGCCATACAGCACCGAAGACGGTCCGCGCAGCACCTCGACCCGCTCCAGCGCGTAGGGGTCCATCTGCACCGAGGTGCGGGCGATGTGCGGCCAGCCCAGACCGTCGACGTACTTGGTGAAGTTGGAGGCGTTGGACAGGCCGCCGAAGCCGCGGATGAACACGGTGTCGAAGCGGGTCTGGCCGCCGCCGGTGCCGGTCAGCACGCCGGCGGTGTAGCGCAGCGCCTCGGACACCGTCTGCGCGCCCTGCACGTCCATCTGGTCGCGGGTCACCACGGAGATGGACTGGGGCGTCTCGATGATCGCTGCGTTGGTCTTGGTGGCCGTGGCGCTGCGCCGCGCGACATAGCCATCCACCGGCCCCGTGGCGCTCTCGAAAGCACCCGTCACGGCGAGCGACGGCAGGGTCAGCGAGCCGTCCGCCTGGTCCTGGGGCAGCGGCCGCAGGGTGAATTCGCCGCCAGCGTCGCGGACGGCCTGCAGCCCGGTGCCCGCCAGCAGCCGCTGCAGGCCCTCGCTGACCGAGTAGTAGCCCTGTACGCCGGGACTCTGCACGCCCTGGGTCAGCGCCGCGTTGACCACGATCTGCACGTTGGCCTGGCGGCCGAGGCGGCTCAGCGCCTGGTCCAGCGGGCCGGCGGGGATGTCGAAGCTGCGCCGGGCCTCGGCGGCTCGCTCATCCGCGGCCTGGGCGGTGGCCGACGGCAGTCCGGCCGCCACCGGCAGGCCCACGACGACCACGGCCAGGGCGAGCGGCTTCAGGGCGAAACCCCGGCGGGCGGTTCCGGCCTCTTGGCGAGACTGGAGGAAGGAAGGCGGGAAGGGACTGCGCTTCGCCATGACGTGCTGGCTCCATCTGATACGTATGCGGTTGATGAATGAAGCCGCGCGCGGCGATGGCCGCCGGGAACCGGTCCCAGGGCGTGGCTTCACGGCAATGCCGCACGAGATGGAAAAATCTGCCGCCGGACGAAAAATATTTTTCCGGCCTCGCTCAACGCGCGGCGACGGTGACCCAGTAACGCGTGAAACGGCGCACACGCACCGGCAACTGGCGCTCCAGCGACGCCAGAATCGCCTCGCTCGGCGAGTCGGCCGCCAGCGGCCAGGTGCCGGTGATGCGCAGGTGCGCCACCTCGGTCTCGCAGCGCAAATGGCCACGGTGGTAGCGGCTAAGCTCGGCGATGAAGTCGCCCAGGGGCATGCCCTCGGCGACCAGCACGCCTTCCGTCCAGGCCAGGCCGGCCTCGCGCAGCGGCTGCACCGCGGTTACCTGGTGGCGACTGAAATAGGCCTGCTCCGAGGCCTTGACCAGCACCGGCGCTTCCCCCGCGCCGTCGGCGGGATGGATCTGCACCATGCCTTCGGTCACCGCCAGCCGGGTGACGCCCGCGGCGCGGGTCGGAGCATCATCGCGGCGCACGACGAAGCGCGTGCCGATCGGAACCAGCCGGCCCTCCGGGGTGACCACGGTGAAGGGCCGGCCCTGGGGATCATGCGCCGTGCCGACCAGGATCTCCCCACCATGCAGCACCACGCTGCGCTGCTGCTCGTCGAAGCGGATATCCACGGCGGTGGCGGTATTGAGTTCCAGCAGGGTGCCGTCCGGCAGCACCAGCCGGCGGCGCTCGCCGCTGGCGGTGCGCTGGTCGGCCAGCGCCGCCGACAGCTCGTACCGCCAAGACAACGGCTGGGACAGGTACAGCGCGGCGCCCCCCGTTCCGGTCAGAGCCAGCAGCTTGAGCGCGCGGCGGCGCGACAGCACGAGGGCATTCGCCCGCGCCAGGGTGGAACGCGCCACCGGCGGCTCGACATGGACGACGCTGCCCTGCAGACGCCCGCCAATACCCTGCAGCCGCCGCCAGGCGCGCCCATGCTCCGGGTCAACCGCCAGCCAACGCTCGAAATCCGCACGCTCGCCGGCACCGACCTCGCCGGAGGCCAGCAGCACGTACCAGCCCATCGCACGCTCGACGATGCCGTCGGCGATGGGCGACTCGTTGCCGGCAACGGCCGGCGCGCTTTCTGCGGCCATATCGTGCGCTCAGCTGTAGAGGGCTTGGTAGCAGTGCGCCATGGCGCGGAGCATGGCCTTCTGCACCATGTTCACCGTCATGTCCAACTGCTCGGCGATCTGCTTGTAGGTGAGGCCATCGAGCTGGGACAGCAGGAAGACCTCGCACACCCGGGCGGGAAGCCCCGCCAGCAGCTGCGCCACCTCCTCCAGTACGGCCAGCGCCAGCTGGCGCTCCTCCGGCGAAGGCTCGACCAGCTGCGGCCGGGCCGCCAGCGCCTCGAGCCAGGCCCGCTCCAGCGCCTGGCGCCGCCAATGGCTGCTGACCAGCCCGCCAGCGATGGTCATCAGGTACGCCCGCGGCTCGCGAATGGCCTCGCCCGCCTCCTTGTTCAGCACCCGCACGAAGGTGTCGTGGGCGATGTCCGCCGCATCGAAGGCGTTGCCCAGCTTCTTGCGCAGCCAGCCGTACAGCCAGCCGTGATGGTCCGTGTACAGGGTTTCGATCTGCCCCACCTGGGTATCGACAGCCACGAGGTCTCCTGCGCACCGAGCGGATTGCCCGCTCCAGCGCCCGAATAATATTGAGAAATATTCTCAATATATTAAACACCGGACACGGCTGCAAGCGCGCAGCCGGAACGGCTGTCCGTGATCGATACAGAGGGAATGGAGAAGAGAAAAGGCAGAAACGAAAAAAGGGCCTTTCGGCCCTTATTTCAGCGACTTGCAGGCTTCGAACGAACCCTGCAGATCATATTTTGGAGCGGGAAACGAGACTCGAACTCGCGACCCCGACCTTGGCAAGGTCGTGCTCTACCAACTGAGCTATTCCCGCGTCGTGTTGACGGGCGCCATTCTATCGATTCGGAATGCCGCGTCAACCCCTTGATTCAAAAAAGCTTATTTCTTTTCGGAATTGATGCTCAGGTGCGGCCAGGCGGCCAGCAGGTACTGCAGCATGGACCACAGGGTCAGGCCGGCCGCCACGAGCAGCAGGACGTAGCCGGCTCCAACCCACACGGTGAGCTGCGGCGGGTTGCCGAGCAGGATGACCAGCGCAACCATCTGCGCCGCGGTCTTCCACTTGCCCAGGCTGGAAACTGCCACGTGGGCCCGCGCGCCCAACTCCGCCATCCACTCGCGCAGGGCCGACACCACGATCTCGCGCCCGATGATGATCACCGCCGGCAGCGTCAGCCAGAGATTGGCGTGCTCCTCGACCAGCAGGACGAGGGCGACCGCCACCATCAGCTTGTCGGCCACGGGGTCGAGGAAGGCGCCGAAGGGGGTGCTCTGTTCCCAGCGACGGGCCAGGTAGCCGTCGAACCAGTCGGTCACCGCCGCCAGGGCGAATACCGCGCTCGCAGCCCAGTAGCTCCAAGAGAACGGCAGGTAGAAAAAGAAGATGAAGACCGGAATCAGGGCGACGCGTAGCAAGGTGAGCAGATTGGGGATATTCATCAGAACCACTGGCCAGCGAGTTGAGCGCGCATTCTACTCGCTGTGCAAAGCCGCATAAATCGACTCCGCGAGCTTTTTGCTGATACCCGGCGCCTTGGCGATCTCCTCGATGCTCGCGCGGTTCAGCTCCTGCAGCCCGCCGAAGTGCTTGAGCAGCTCCCGACGGCGCTTGGGGCCGACGCCCGCCACCTCTTCCAGGCTGGACGTGCGCCGCGCCTTGCCACGCCGCGCCCGGTGGCCGGTGATCGCGAAGCGGTGGGCCTCGTCGCGGATCTGCTGGATCAGGTGCAGGGCCGGCGAGTCGGCCGGCAGGGTAAACTCGTGGTCCGCGTCGTTCAGGTAGAGGGTCTCCAGGCCCGGCTTGCGGGTTACGCCCTTGGCCACGCCGAGCAGGATCAGCTCGGGCACGGCCAGTTCCTGCAGGACCTCGCGGGCCATGGCCAGCTGGCCCTTGCCGCCGTCCACCAGCAGGATGTCGGGCAGCTTGCCCTCGCCGTCCTTCAGCTTGCTGAAGCGCCGGGTCAGCGCCTGGTGCATGGCGGCGTAGTCATCGCCGGCGGTGACGCCCTCGATGTTGTAGCGGCGGTAGTCGGACTTGAGCGGCCCTTCCGGTCCGAACACCACGCAGGAGGCGACGGTGGCCTCGCCGCTGGAGTGGCTGATGTCGTAGCACTCCAGGCGCTGCGGCGGCTCGTCCAGCGACAGCGCGTCGGCCAGCGCGTCGAAGCGGGCGGCCACATGCTGACGGTTGGCCAGCCTCGCGCCCAGGGCCTGCTCGGCGTTGGTCACCGCCAGATGCTGCCAGCGCGCGCGGGTGCCACGCACCCGGTGGCTGATGGCGATCTCGCGGCCGCGCAGCTCGCCGATGGCCGTGGCCACCACGGGCAGGTCCTCGTGGGTGGTGTTGACGATCAGCTCGCCCGGCAGGTCGCGCTCGTGGCTGGACAGGTAGTACTGGGCGATGAACGCCGCCAGCACCGCGCCGCCCTCCTCCTCGATGCCCACCTGGGGAAAGAAGTTCTTGCTGCCCAGCACCCGCCCGCCGCGCACGCTGATCAGGTGCACGCAGGCCCCGCCGGGGCTGACCATGGCCGCCACCACGTCCACGTCGCCGCTACCGCCTTCCATGCTCTGCTGGTCCTGCACCCGGCGCAGCACCGAGATCTGGTCGCGCAGTTCCGCCGCGCGCTCGAACTCCAGGTTCATCGCCGCCCGCTCCATCGAAGCGGAAAGCTCTTCGGCCAGCGCGTTGCTGCGCCCCTCGAGGAACATCACCGAGTGGCGCACGTCCTCGGCGTATTCCTCGGGCTCGACCAGGCCGACGCAGGGACCCTTGCAGCGCTTGATCTGGTATTGCAGGCACGGCCGGGTGCGGTTGCGGAAGTAGCTGTCCTCGCACTGGCGCACCTGGAAGGTCTTCTGCAGCAGGTTGAGGCTCTCGCGGATCGCCCCGGCGCTGGGATAGGGGCCGAAGTAGCGCCCCCTGTCCTTCTTCGCGCCCCGGTGGATGCCCAGGCGCGGGTAATCGGCGTCGGACAGCAGGACGTAGGGATAGGATTTGTCGTCGCGTAGCAGGATGTTGTACGGCGGCCGCCACTGCTTGATCAGCGTCTGCTCCAGCAGCAGCGCCTCGGTCTCGTTGGCGACGATGGTGGTCTCGACCTGGGCGATGCGCCCGACCAGCGCTGCGGTCTTGGGCGCCAGGCCGCTCTTGCGGAAGTAGCTGGCCAGGCGCTTCTTCAGGTTGGACGCCTTGCCGACGTAGAGCAGCTTGCCCGCTTCGTCGAGCATCCGGTACACGCCCGGACGACCGCTGCAGGTGGCGAGGAATGCGCTGGGATCGAAGGGGGCGGCGGGCGGAGAAGTCATCGGGCTCGGCAGGAAGGCGAAGAGGACGCAGTTTACGCCCTCTTCAGCGGCCTGCCCAAGGCTCAGCCGACAGCATCCACCATGCCGTGGCGCACGGCCAGCAGGGCCAGCTCCACGTCACTGGTGATGGAGAGCTTCTCGTAGATGCGGTAGCGGTAGGTATTCACCGTCTTCGGCGACAGGCAGAGCTTGTCGGAGATGGTCTGCACCTTCTGGCAGTTGGCGATCATCAGGGCGATCTGGATCTCGCGCTCGGACAGCAGGTCGAAGGGCGAGCCGCCGTTGTTGGGCTGGAAGGACTTCAGCGCCAGTTGCTGGGCGATCCGCGGACTCAGGTAGCGCTGGCCGGCGAAGGCCAGGCGGATGGCCTGGACCATTTCCTCCAGCGCCGCGCCCTTGGTCAGGTAGCCGGCGGCGCCGGCCTGCAGCAGGCGGGTGGGAAACAGGTCGTCCTCGCAGGCGGTCACGGCGATCACCTTGAGGTCGGGGTGGCTGCGCAGCAGCTTGCGGGTGGCTTCGAGGCCGCCGATGCCGGGCATCTTGACGTCCATCAGGACCACGTCCGGCTGTATCTCGCGCACCTTCTTCAGCGCCTGCTCGCCGGAGTCGGCCTGGCCGATCACCTGCACGCCCTCGATATCGGCCAGCATGCGGGTGATACCCGTTCTAACCAGATCGTGGTCATCGACCACCAGCACCTTAATCAAGCGACACCTCGCTGTACCACACTACCTGCGCGATCACGGCAATCGACGAAAACCAGATTGGCGCATTTACGCCAAAAAGCAAACGTCAAAAAAACGTACCCAAGGCGGCCAAGGCCCGTAGCGACGGGGCCTGAAGGCCAGCGCCGCAAGTGCCGGATTCTACATGAAGTCAGGGGAATCAAAAGAAATACGGCCCCGGCCGGAGGTCGCCGGGTGTGCTGGTGCAGAGCCTCGTCCAAGGGTGCGGACACCGCGTCGAGCCAGCGTCGTGGCCCGTTGCCAGCAATCGGCTGGGCGCCGCCCCAGAGCGGGCCGCTCGGTTCACCGAATCGGCCGCCCGTCACCCTCCCACGAAGCCTGCCGGACGCCCCCGCCAGGCTGCGTCGCCCGGCCGGCACGGCGGCCGGAAAACCGACGACCGGCGTTGGCGCCGCTCACCGGCCGGCGCGGGATTCGCGGATGTAGAAACGGGCCTTCTCGGTGTTCTTGGTGCAACTCTCGTAGCCCTCGAACTGCTGTGAGGTCTTGGCCCCAGTCAGCAGGGTGAGCGCCTTCGAGTAGCTGACCGTGCCGGCGAAGCCTTCGGCCTTGGCCAGGTCCAGCTCGCGCCAGGCGATGTCCAGCTGCTCGGCGCAGCTCACCCGGTAGGCGGTCTTGGCCGCGCAACCGGTCACAGCCACCAGCAATGCAGCCAGAAGGAGGATTTTCTTCATGTCGGTTCTCCGGGACGCTGAGTCTGTTTTGACGACAGCGTAGCGGCAAAGTGCCCGCTCCGAAGCGGCATCGCCACCCTGGCCCGGCCGCTCTGGAAAGCGTATGTTCGGGGAATCTTCGGGGGAAATCGCAATGAGCAAGAAGGTGGCCCTGGTACTGGGCTCGGGCGGCGCGCGGGGCTACGCCCACATCGGTGTGATCGAGGAACTGGAGGCCCGCGGCTACGAGATCGGCTGCATCGCGGGCTGCTCCATGGGTGCGGTGATCGGCGGCATCTATGCGGCCGGCAAGCTGGCCGAATACCGCGAATGGACGGAGAGCCTGGACTACCTCGACGTGCTGCGCCTGCTCGACGTCAGCTTCCGCCTCGGCGCGATCCGTGGCGAGCGGGTGTTCGGCAAGATCCACGAGATCGTCGGCGAACTCGACATCGAACAACTGGCGATCCCCTACACCGCCGTCGCCACCGACCTCACCAACCAGCAGGAAATCTGGTTCCAGGAAGGCTGCCTGCACAAGGCCATGCGCGCTTCGGCGGCCATCCCCAGCCTGTTCACCCCGGTCACCCAGGGTTCGCGCATGCTGGTCGACGGCGGGCTGCTCAACCCATTGCCGATCGTGCCGGTGGTGTCCAGCCACTGCGACCTGATCGTGGCGGTCAACCTCAACGCCCTGAACCAGAAGCAGTACCAGCTGCCGGTGATCGAACGCCCCGCCGCGATCAAGGGCAAGATCGACCAGCTGATGGGGTCACTCGGCGCCAAGCTGTCCTTTCTGCGCCGCGACGAGGATGGCATCGAGCGGCTGGTCGAGCCCGAGGCGCCCAATCCCTGGCTGGACGACAGCCGCACGCCCAAGGCCGAAGAAGAGGCCGCGCCGAAGTCGGCCAGCGGCTCGCGGGTGGTCGGCAACGTCGGCCCCGCCTCGCTGCTGGAGCTGGTCAACCAGAGCTTCGAGACCATGCAGACCTCGCTGGCCCAGTACAAGATCGCCGGCTATCCGCCGGACATCCTGATCAACGTGCCCAAGCGGGTGTGCCGCTTCTTCGACTTCCACAAGGCGCCGGAACTGATCCAGCTCGGCCGGCAGATCGCCAGCGATACCCTGGACAAGTACGAGCGCGACCAGGGCTGAGACGACTCAGGCCAGTTCCAGCAGGCGGTAGCCGACCCCCGCCTCGGTGACGATGAAGCGCGGCGCCGCCGGGTCGTCGCCGAGCTTCTGCCGCAGATGACCGACCACTACCCGCAGGTAGTGGCTGTCCTCCACGTGGGTCGGCCCCCAGATGTCCTTGAGCAGTTGGCGCTGGGTCACTACCCGGCCCAGGTGGCGGGCGAGCGTGGCCAGCACCGCGTACTCCTTGCGGGTCAGCGCCACCTCGGCGCCGTCCAGGCTGACCCGGCGGTAGGCGAAGTCGACCCGCAGCGGGCCGCTGCACACCGCCGCCTCGCCGGGCTCGCCGGCGGCGCCCTGGCGCAACAGCACGCGCACCCGGGCGAGGAATTCCTGGATGCCGAAGGGCTTGGTCACGTAGTCGTTGGCGCCGCCGTCCAGGGCCAGCACCTTCTCGCCCTCGCTGGCGCGCACCGAGAGCACCAGCACCGGCACTTGCGACCACTCACGCAGTTCGCCGAGCACCCGCTGGCCGTCCTTGTCCGGCAGGCCGAGGTCGAGCACCACCAGGTCCGGGCGTTCCAGCGCCGCCAGGGCCAGGCCGTCGGCGCCGGTGCCGGCCTCCAGCACCCGGTAGCCCTGGGCACCGAGGCTGATGCGCAGGAACTTGCGGATCTGCGCCTCGTCGTCGATGACCAGGATGGTCGTTGCGTTGCTCGCCATCGCCCTACTCTTCCTCGAGCCGCGGTTGCGGTTGCAGCGGCAGGTGCAGGGTCAGGGTGGTGCCGCGGCCGTCCAGGCCCTCGCCTACCGTCACCCGTCCGCCGTGGGCGCCGACCATGCCCTGGCAGATCGCCAGGCCCAGGCCGGTGCCCTGCCCGCCGCGGTCGCCCCTGGCGGCGGTATAGAACATGTCGAAGATCTTTTCCCGCTCGGCCTCGGGAATTCCCGGCCCCTGGTCGCTGACGGCGAAGCGCAGCTCGCCCTCGTCGCAGGCCACGCTCACCCGCAGGCGCCCCTGTACCGGCGAGAAGCGCGCGGCGTTCTCCAGCACGTTGACCAGCGCCTGTTCGATCAGCGCGGCGTGGGCATACAGCAGCGGCAGTTCGGCGGGCACCTGCAGCTCCAGCTGCAGCGGCGCCAGCACCGGGCACAGGCGCTGCACGGCACTGGCGACGATATCCGCCGGCGCCACCCAGTCGCGGGCCAGCGTGAGGCTGCCGTGGCCCAGGCGGGTCATGTCCAGCAGGTTCTGGATGTAGCGGTCCAGGCGCTCGGCCTCGTCGCGGGTGCCCTCCAGCAGCTCGCGGCGGTCGGCCAGGGGAATCTGCTCGCCGAGGGCCAACAGGCTGTCGATGGAGCCACGCATGGCGGTCAGCGGCGTGCGCAGGTCGTGGGACACCGAGGCCAGCAGCGCGCTGCGCAGTTCCTCGGTCTGGCCGTGCAGGCGCGCGGCTTCCAGGTCCGCCGCCAGCTGGGCGCGCTCCAGGGCCTGGGCCAGAGGCTGGCCGAGGGCAGCGATCAGCCGGCGCCGCTCCGGGCTCAACGGTCGCTCGTCCTTCGGCGCCACGCCGAGCAGGGCCAGCGGCCCCTCCTCGCCAGCCAGCGGCCACCACCACCAGCGCCCGCCCGGCAGCGTGCCGGTGCCGAGCCCGGACGGCTGCAGATGCTGCCAGGACCAGTCGGCGGCGGCCCGCTCCTGTTCGTTCAGCAGGCGCTGCACGCCGGCCTCGACCTTCCATACGCCGTCGCGGTCCCGCGACAGCAGGCTGATGTCGAGTTCCTGCCACAGGCCGAACTGCTGCAGCGCGGCGGAGAACACCGCCTGACGGTCGGTGGCCACCGTCAGCTTGCGCGACAGGTCGAGCAGCGCGGTGGTCTCCGCCTGGGTCTGGCGCAGGGCCTGCAGCTGGCGACGCTGGCGGCTGGCCAGGTTGCCGGTGAGCCCCGCCATCAGCAGGAAGAACAGCAGGGTCAGCACGTCCTGCTGGCGGGCGATCTTCAGCGACAGCAGCGGTTCGATGAACAGCAGGTTGTAGGCCAGGAACGACAGGCCAGCGCACAGCAGCGCCGGCCCCAGGGAGCTGCGTACCGCCACCACCAGCACGGCGGCGAGGAAGACCAGCGAGATGTTCGGCAACTGGACGAAGCGCGCCAGGCCCAGCGCCGCGCTACTGGCCACGAGGGTCGCCAGCACGGCCACGAGGTAGTCGCGCCACGCCAGCGGCATCCGCCGCCGCGGCCTGGCCGGTTCCAGCTCCGCCTCGGTATCCAGCACGCTGATCTCCAGGCCCTCGCCGGCAGCCAGCAGGCGCTCGGCCAGGCCACGGCCGAAACGCCAGCGGCGCCGCAGGCGCTGGCGGCTGCGGCCGACCAGGATCAGGCTGGCGCGGCGCTCGCGGGCGTGGGCCACCAGGGTGCTCGCGACTTCGCCGGCGCGCAGGTCGACCACCTCGCCGCCGAGGCGCTCGGCCAGTTGCTGGGCCGCCTGCAGGTTGCCCAGGCGCTCCTCGTCGCGCGGGCCGCCGGTGTCCACGTGGACTACCGACCAGGGCAGGTGGCGGCGCTCGGCCACCCGACTGGCATGACGCACCAGGCGCTCGCCCTGGCCGTCGCCGTCGATGCCCACCAGCAGGCGGCCGCGCACGGTCGGCGCGTCCAGCCCCTGCTGGCGGTAGCCACGGTTGAGGTCGGCGTCGACCCGCGCGGCCGCGGTCTGCATCGCCAGTTCGCGCAGGGCGGTGAGGTTGGTCTGCGAGAAGAACGCATCGATGGCGGCGCGGGCCTGCTCCGGCACGTAGACCTTGCCGTCGCGCAGGCGCTCCAGCAGTTCGCGCGGCGGCAGGTCGATCAGCAGGATTTCGTCGGCCTCCTGCAGCACCCAGTCCGGCAGGGTCTCGCGCACCTGCACGCCGGTGATGTCGCGGACCTGGTCGTTGAGTGCTTCGAGGTGCTGGACGTTGACCGTGGTGTAGACGTCGATGCCGGCGCCGAGCAGCTCCTGCACATCCTGCCAGCGCTTGGCATGGCGGCTGCCGGGGGCGTTGCTGTGGGCCAGCTCGTCCACCAGCACCAGCTGCGGCGGCCTGGCCAGGATGGCGTCGAGGTCCATCTCCTCCAGCGGCCGCTCGCGGTACTCGATGCGCCTGAGCGGCTGCTGCGGCAGGCCGGCGAGCATCGCTTCGGTCTCCGCGCGGCCGTGGGTCTCGACCACCCCGACCCGCAGGTCGACGCCCTGGCGCAGCCGGGCCTGGGCCGCCTGCAGCATGGCGTAGGTCTTGCCCACGCCGGGCGCCGCGCCGAGGAACACCTTCAGCCGGCCGCGCCCTTCGCGGGGCATCCCGGCCAGCAGCGCATCGGCGCGTACCGCGTCACTCATGGAGCATTCTCGTTGCGGACGGAGGCGCGATTGTCCGCCAGCGCCAGGTTCAGCGCCAGCACGTTGACCACGTCGGGGCCGACCGGCGAGCGCTCGGTGTGTTGCTCGATCAGCCGCTCCAGGCTCTCGGCCGGCAGATGCCGGGCGGCGGCGATGCGTGCCGCCTGCCAGCGCGCGGCGGCCGGCGACAGGTGCGGATCGAGGCCGCTGGCCGAAGTGGTGACCAGCTCCAGCGGCACTGGAGCGCCACCCTCGCCCACCAGACGCTGCGCATCCTTGGCGATGCGCTCGGCCAGGGCCGGATTGCTCTGCGCCAGGTTACTGGCGCCGCTGGCCACGGTGGCGAAGCCGCCAGCCGAGGGGCGCGGCTGGAACCACTCGGTACCCTCGAAGTTCTGCGCCAGCAGCGCGCTACCGAGCAGCTGGCCCCGGTCATCGCGCAACAGGCTGCCGTTGGCCTGCTCGGGGAAGGCCACCTGGGCCACAGTGGTGACCAGCAGCGGATAGGCCACGCCGGTGATCAGGGTCATCAGGCCGAGAATGCCGAGGGCCGGGCGGAGTTGCTTGAGCATGATAGTTCTCCAGATTCGTTATTCCCCTCTCCCTCTGGGAGAGGGGCCAGGGGTGAGGGAGTGCCAGGCAACTCGCCACCGCCCCTCCCCCTACGCGGGTCGCCCTACGCGGGCCGCCCCAACCCTCTCCCAGAGGGAAAGGGAGTTGAAGCGCTACACCAACCCCACGGCCACCAGCAGCACGTCGATCAGCTTGATCCCCACGAAGGGCGCAAGAATGCCGCCCAGGCCGTAGATCAGCAGGTTGCGCCGCAGCAGGCTGGCCGCGTCCGCCGCCTGCACGCGCACGCCGCGCAGGGCCAGGGGGATCAGCGCGACGATGATCAGCGCGTTGAACACGATGGCCGAGAGGATGGCGCTCTGCGGGCTGTGCAGTTGCATGAGGTTGAGCGCACCGAGCTGCGGGTAGATACCGGCGAACAGCGCCGGCAGGATGGCGAAGTACTTGGCCACGTCGTTGGCCACCGAGAAGGTGGTCAGCGCGCCACGGGTCACCAGCAGCTCCTTGCCCACCTGCACCACGTCCAGCAGCTTGGTCGGGTCGCTGTCCAGGTCGACCAGGTTGGCGGCCTCGCGGGCGGCCTGGGTGCCGTCGTTCATCGCCAGGCCCACGTCGGCCTGGGCCAGCGCCGGTGCGTCGTTGGCACCGTCGCCACACATGGCCACCAGCTTGCCGTCGGCCTGCTCGCTGCGGATACGCTGCAACTTCTTCTCCGGCGTGGCCTCGGCGATCACGTCATCCACGCCTGCCTCGGCGGCGATGGCGGCGGCGGTCAGCGGGTTGTCGCCGGTCACCATCACGGTGCGGATGCCCAGCTGGCGCAGCTCGGCGAAGCGCTCGCGGATGCCCGGCTTGACCACGTCCTTGAGGTGGATGGCGCCGAGCAGGCGCTGGTCGTCGGCCACCAATAGGGGCGTGCCGCCGCTCTGGGCGATCCTGTCGACCTCGCGGGACAGCGACTCGGGCATCTGCTCGCGGCTCATGCCGAGGTACTGCAGCACGGCGTCCACCGCGCCCTTGCGGAAGCTGCGGCCGTTCCAGTCGGCACCCGACAGGCGCGTCTCGGCGCTGAAGGCGATGCCGCGCACCGCGCCGCGCTCCGGCACCTCCACCGGGCTCAGGCCGCGCAGGTACTCGACGATGGACTTGCCCTCGGCCGTGTCGTCGGCCAGCGAGGCCAGCAGCGCCGCCTCGGCCAGGTCGCGGCCGTTGACGCCCGGTGCCTTGACCAGCGCGCTGCAGCGACGGTTGCCGAAAGTGATAGTGCCGGTCTTGTCCAGCAGCAGGGTATGCACGTCCCCCGCCGCCTCCACCGCGCGGCCGGACTTGGCAATGACGTTGAGGCGCACCAGGCGGTCCATGCCGGCGATGCCGATGGCCGAGAGCAGGCCGCCGATGGTGGTCGGGATCAGCGTCACCAGCAGCGCCACCAGGTACACCAGCGGCAGGTCGCCGCCGGCATGCCGGGCGAACGGCTGCAGGGTGGCGACCACCAGCAGGAAGATCAGGGTCAGGCCGATCAGCAGGATGTCCAGCGCCACCTCGTTCGGCGTCTTCTGCCGCTTGGCACCTTCGACCAGGGCGATCATCCGGTCCAGGGTCGACTCGCCGGGGTTGGCGGTGATCCGCACCAGCAGCCAGTCGGACACCACCCGGGTGTTGCCGGTGACCGCCGAGCGGTCGCCGCCGGACTCGCGGATCACCGGCGCCGACTCGCCGGTGATGGCCGCCTCGTTGACCGCGGCGATGCCTTCGATCACTTCGCCGTCGCCGGGAATCAGTTCGCCGGCCTCGACGCGCACGACATCACCCTTGCGCAACTGGCTGGCGGCCACCGCCTGGAACTGCTCGCCGACCTTGCGCCGCGCGGCCAGGCCCTGGCTGCCGGCCTTGAGGCTGTCGGCGCGGGCCTTGCCGCGGCCTTCGGCCAGGGCCTCGGCGAAGTTGGCGAAGAGCACGGTGAACCACAGCCACAGGGCGATCTGCACGGCCAGGCCGACACTCACCGCTGGGTTGGGAATGAAGCACAGCACGGTGGTGAGGATGGCGGTCAGCTCGACCACCAGCATCACCGGAGCCCGCTTGAGCTGGCGCGGATCGAGCTTGACGAAGGCCTGCTTCAGCGCCGGTCGCCACAGCGCCTGGAAGCTGGTCCTGGAGGTTTGCGCACCGTTCAGCACGCGAGTGGGGGCATTCATCATGGTTCTCCCTTAGAACGCCAGGTGTTCGGCCAGCGGGCCCAGGGCCAGCGCCGGCAGGAAGGTCAGGCCGCCGACCAGCAGGATGGTCAGGGTCAGCAGGGTGACGAACAGCGGGCCTTGGGTGGGGAAGCTGCTGTCGCCCAGCGGCGCGCGCTTCTTCGCCGCCAGGCTGCCGGCGATGGCGAGGATCGGCAGGATGTAGCCGAAGCGCCCGAGGAGCATGGCCAGGCCGATCAGCAGATTGTGGAACGCCGTGTTGGCACCGAAACCGGCGAACGCCGAACCGTTGTTGGCGGTGCCCGAGGTGTAGGCGTACAGCGCCTGGCTGAAGCCGTGCGGACCGAGATTGCTGATCGAGGCCGCCGGGCCGGGCAGGCTCACCGCCAGGGCGCAGAACACCAGTACGCCGACCGGCATCACCAGCAGGGTCGCCACCAGCAGGCGCACCTCGCGGGCCTCCAGTTTCTTGCCCAGGTATTCCGGGGTGCGGCCGATCATCAGGCCGGCGAGGAACACGGCGATCAGCACGAACAGCAGCATGCCGTAGAGGCCGGCGCCGACGCCGCCGAAGATCACCTCGCCGAGCATCATGTTGAACATCGGGATCATGCCGCCGATGGCGCTGAAGCTGTCGTGCATGGCGTTGACCGAGCCGTTGGACGCGGCCGTGGTGGTCACCGCCCAGAGTGCCGAGGCGGCGACGCCGAAGCGACTCTCCTTGCCCTCCAGCGAGCCGGCCTGCTCGACCGGCAGAGCCGCCAGCACCGGATTCGGCTGGTGCTCGGCCCACAGGGTGACGACCAGGCCGATGACGAACAGGATCAGCATGCAGGCGAGGATCGCTCTGCTCTGGCGCAGGTCCTTCACGTAATGACCGAAGCTGAACACCAGCGCCACCGGGATCAGGATGATCGCCGCCAGCTCCAGCAGGTTGCTCAGCGCCGTGGGGTTCTCGAACGGATGCGCCGAGTTCACGCTAAAGAAGCCGCCACCATTGGTGCCGAGTTGCTTGATGGCGATCTGGCTGGCCGCCGGGCCGAGCGGGATGGTCTGCTCGGCGCCCTGCAGCGTGGTGGCCTGGGCGTAGTCCGAGAAGGTCTGCGGCACGCCCTGCCAGACCAGCAGCAGCGCCAGGATCACGCAGAACGGCAGCAGGCCGTAGAGGGTCGCGCGGGTCAGGTCGACCCAGAAGTTGCCGAGGCCATTGCTCGACTTGCGCGCGATGCCGCGGGCGAAGGCCACCAGCACGGCCAGGCCCACCGCCGGGCTGACGAAGTTCTGCAAGGTGAGGCCGACCATCTGGCTGAAATAGCTTAGCGATGCCTCGCCGCTGTAGGCCTGCCAGTTGGTGTTGGTGACGAAGCTCACCGCGGTGTTGAACGCCAGGCTCCACTCCAGGCCCGGCAGCTGTTGCGGGTTGAGCGGCAGCAGGCCCTGCAGCAGGAGGATGGCGAACAGCGACGCCAGGCTGGCGAGGCTGAAGGCCAGCAGCGCCAGGGCGTAGGTCTTCCAACTCTGCTCGCGGCCCGGGTCGATGCCGGCGACGCGGTAGCAGATTCGCTCGAGCGGCCGCAGCAGCGGTGTCAGCACGGTCCGCTCGCCTTCCATGGCGCGGTACAGGTAGCGCCCCAGCCAGGGCGCGGGCGCCATCACCAGGACGAAGAAGGCCAGGATCAGGCCGTAGTCTTGAAGTTGCATGGGGGCCTCCTAGCCGCGCCCGGCGCGCAGCAGCGCCGCCAGCAGGTAGATGAACAGCCCCAGGGCCAGGCCCAGGGACACCCCGTCGAGAATGCTCATGTGATCGCTCCGTGATGCGGGCTGCGCCGCCTTGAGCGAATTCTCGGTTCGGGCGGCGTAAAGGAACGAGTCGGCCAGGGGCCGCGGGCCATAAAGAATGCGTAAAGATCGGGGCGCGGGCTTTGTATCGGTGCCGATACATGACCGACACGCTGCCGACACCTGCGCCGTCGACCATGGCGACAGGCGGCACCGGCCGAGGCCCGCGGCCGGCTAATATGCCCACCTCCCCCACCTGACCGCAGTCGGAGTCCGTTACGGTGCATGCCATGACCGCCGGCGAGTCGCGCCCGCGCACGACCCGCGCCCTGATCGTCGACGACAACCTGGAGCTGCGCGAGCTGCTCGGCGGCTACCTGACCCGCTTCAACATCGACAGCGAGGCGGTCGGCGACGGCAGCGCCATGCGCCGCGCCCTGGCCGCCAGCCACTTCGACGTGATCATCCTCGACCTGATGCTGCCCGGTGAGGATGGCCTGGCCCTGTGCCGCGAGCTGCGCGCCGGCTCCGACATCCCGATCCTGATGCTCACCGCGCGCTGCGAGCCGACCGACCGCATCATCGGCCTGGAGCTGGGCGCCGACGACTACATGGCCAAGCCCTTCGAGCCACGCGAACTGGTGGCGCGCATCCAGAGCATCCTGCGCCGGGTGCGCGACGACCGCGGCGCGCCCCGCGAGGAGCCGCGCGCCAGCCTGCGCTTCGACGGCTGGACCCTGCACTGCGTGCTGCGCCAGCTGCAGTCGCCAGACGGCCTGGTGGTGCCGCTGTCCAACGCCGAGTTCCGCCTGCTCTGGGTGTTCCTCGAACGCCCGCGCCGGGTGCTCAGCCGCGAGCAGCTGCTGGACGAGGCACGCGGCCGCTCCATCGAGGCCTTCGACCGCAGCATCGACCTGCTGGTCTCGCGCCTGCGCCAGAAGCTCGGCGACGACCCGCGCAACCCGGCGCTGATCAAGACCGTGCGCGGCGAGGGCTACCTGTTCGACGCCGCCGAGATCCGCTGATGCGCCGCGCGGACAGCCTCTTCGCCCGCCTGTTCGGCGTGTTCCTCGCAGCCATCCTGCTGGCCCACGGCCTGGCCTTCCTCTGGTTCAGCCACTACGGCCGCCCGCCGCCACCTCCGCCGACGGCCCAGCACGAGGCCCTGCGCCCACCACCGCCGGGGCCAAATATCCACGGCCCGCTGATCGTGCTGGGCTTCCAGCTGCTGACCCTGATCGTCGCCGCCTGGTACGGCGCGCGCCTGCTCAGCCGGCCGATCCGGCACCTGTCGCGGGCAGCCGAGCGCCTGTCCGACGACCTGGACAGCCCGCCGCTGCCGGAAACCGGCCCGCAGGAGGCGCGCCAGGCCGCCCACGCCTTCAACCTGATGCAGCGGCGTATCCGCGAGCAGGTGCAGCAGCGCGCGCGCATGCTCGCCGCCGTGTCCCACGACCTGCGCACGCCGCTGGCGCGCCTCAAGCTGCGCGTGGAGCAGATCCCCAACCCGCAGCTGCGCGTGCGCATGGGCCAGGACCTGGGCGAGATGATCGGCATGCTCGACGCCACCCTCCGCTACCTGCACGAGCAGCGCAGCAGCGAGGCCCTGCAGTGGCTGGACCTGCAAGCGCTGCTGGAATCCATGGTCGAGGACGCCCAGGACCGTGGCGCCGAGGTGAGCTTCCACGGCCACTGCGCGCCGCTGCGGGTGCAGCCGCTGGCGCTGCGCTCCTGCGTCAGCAACCTGCTGGAGAACGCCCTGCGCTACGCCGGCCACGCCTCGGTGGAGCTGCACGATAGCCCCACGGGCGTCGAGGTGCGAGTGGTCGACCGTGGCCCGGGCATCGCCCCCGAACAGCGCGAGGCGGTGTTCGAGGCCTTCTTCCGCATCGAAGGCTCGCGCAACCGCAGCTCCGGCGGGGTCGGCCTGGGCCTGACCATCGCCCGCGAGGCGGCGCGGCGCCAGGGCGGCGACGTCCTCCTCGAAGAGACCCGTGGCGGCGGGCTCACCGCCATCCTGCGCCTGCCGCGTTGAGCCGCGCCTTGTAGGGGCGGCGATACCAAGTCCACACACCCGCGATACAGGACGCGCCGAAGCTGGCATCACCGGAGAACCCTCTCCGGCAGCCAACGAAGGAGTGACTCCCATGATCAGTGGTGTCAGCGGTTACTCGGGCTACAGCGGCTATACCTCGCTCCAGCGCAGCAGCGCCGGCGGCGGTGGTTGCGCAGGCGGCCCGGCGAAACTCGAGGAGAAGCTGTTCAGCCTCCTCGACAGCGACGGTAGCGGCGGCGTCGCCAAGGAAGAACTGGAGAGCGCGCTGAGCGCGGCCAAGGAAACCGACAGCAGCCTGACCATCGACATCGACGAGCTGTTCAGCCAGCTCGACGCCAATGGCGACGGCAGCCTGGACAGCGAGGAAACCGCCGCCCTGGCGCCGCCTCCACCGCCCCGCGGCGGTCCCGATCCGCAAGAGATGTTCGCCAGGCTGGACGCCAACGGCGACGGCAGCATCGACGCCGACGAACTGGCCGCCCTGCCCGGCGCTGGCGACAAGGACAGCGCCGGCCTGCTGGCGGAGCTGGACGCCGACGGCGATGGCGGCCTGAACCTCGACGAGCTGTCCGCCCTCGCGCCACCGCCTCCGCCCCAGGGCGCAGGCAATGGCGGGGAGCCGTTCGGCCAGTTGGGCAGCGACAGCAGCAGCCAGGACGCGCTGAGCAGCCTGCTCGACGCGGTCGCCCAGCAGACCAAGGCCAAGGAAGAAAACGACTCCGGTCTGATCGCCAGGCTGCTCAAGCACTACCAGGACAACGCCGGCTATCAGGAGAGCGTCGGCACGCGGCTGAGCCTCTCGGCCTGAACGCCTGAAACGAAAAAGGCCCGCACCTCCGGGGAGATGCGGGCCTCGTGCGGGGAGGCTGCCGGCGTTTACTCGGCGTAGGCCTCGTCGTCCTCGTCTTCCAAGGCCGGCTCATCGTCCATGTCGCCGCCAGCCATGCCACCCAGGCCGGCGCCGGTGGCGAAGGCCATGGCGACGAACTCGTCGACGCTCATCTGCTTGCCGTTGAAGTCGACCTTGTCGTCGGCGTAGTGCAGCGTGGCCACGATGTTGTCGCCTTCGAGCTTGGCCAGCTCGGTGGACAGGGCCATGCCGCTGGCCATCTCGCTCATCATCGACGCCTGCTGGGCGACGGCTTCCTTGTCGGTCTCGCCACCCAGGGTGGCCTGCAGGCCGACCACGTCGCCGATCATGGCCTTGGACACGGACACCTTGGCGTCCAGCTGGGCGATCAGTTGCTTGGCCAGTTCCGGAGCCGGCAGCTCGAAGGACTCGGGCTTGTTCAGGTCCACGGACAGGCTCAGGCTGCTCTCGCCGTTGGCGGTCTTGAACGCCAGTCGTTCCAGGGCGAGGCCCGGCTTGCCGGCCAGCAGGGTTTCGATGCCGGCCAGGAACTGCGCCTGCTGCTCCTCGGGAATGTCCGGCATGCCTTCGCTGGCCTGCTGCAGCTGGCCGGTGCTCTTGATGTAGTCGCTGTACATGGTGAGCAGCGACTGCAGGGCGCCGGTATCGAGGTTCTTGGCGCTCGACACCATTTCCATGCCGCCGATGTCGTGGCCCATGTAGCTGACCATGCCGATGTTGTAGGTGGAGCGGGCGGAGAGCTTGCTGTCGGTCTCGCTGGTCTCGTCGAGCTGGCGGACGTCCTTGAGCAGCACCGGCTCACCTTCCGCGAGCCTGATCTCGACGGTCTGCAGCTTCGCCTCGTTGCGGCCGACGTAGATGTCGCTGGTGGTCTTGGTGGTCGCGCTGTCCAGGGTCAGGCCCTTGAACTCGAAGCTCAGCGGGCTCTGGTCGGACGGCAGCACGGTGTTGAACTTGAGGCTGTCCATCAGGCCGTTGGCGGCGATTTCCTTGGCCTCGGCGGTGCTGTCGAAGTCGATGTGCAGGCCGCTGAATTCCAGGCTGTTCTGCTCGTCGATCGCCAGCTGCGCCGGGTTCAGGCGCACATTGCCGCCGACCGACTTGTCGTAGCCCAGGCTCACCTGGCCTTCCAGGGGCGAGGTGCCCTTGGTGGCGGCGAACCACTTCTCCAGCGCCGGGCTGGATTCCAGGGCGTAGTTGCTGGTGGCCATGACCGGCATCAGCTTGAGGGACTTGAGCCGCGACAGCGGGAAGGGACCGTGCTCGATGCGGTCGTTGATCACCAGCTCCATCTGCTGCGGCTCTTCGCCGTCGAGGGAACCGTTGAACTTGATGCGGTAGCGGGCGTTGCTGTTGAAGAACGCGCGATCCAGCGAGAGCAGTTCGATGGAAGCATCGAGCCCGAGCGCCGGCAGGGTCTGGGCCAGTTCGGCGTTGGCCTGCTTGATCGACTCGTCCAGCACGCTGGGCAGCTGGTTGCCGGTGTACCAGGCGCCGACCGTGCCAACGGCGGCGACGGCAACGAGAGTGCCTACTGCGATACCTGCAATCTTCTTCATGGGGCGTATATCCGTTGTGTAGTATTGGTCTTTCTTCCCTGAACCGCGCGCGGCCTCTGCGGACCTGATCGACACGGCCTGAGGCGGGGCTGCCGCCCTGCTCCGGCTACAGCAGCCGAAAAGTCGCGCAAGGCTATCACCGTGCCGTCATCCCCACCAAGGGGGGTGCACAGGATTCTGCACAGGATGCCAACTAGTCGCCGTCCTTGCGCTCCGCGTCCACGGCGGCCACCCGCGGGGTGCTCGCCACCCAGTCGCCGAGCAGGCTGTAGGCCACGGCCAGCAGGGTCGGACCGAGGAACAGGCCCATGAAGCCGAACGCCAGGATGCCGCCGAACACGCCGAGCAGCACCACCACCAGCGGCAGGTTGCCGCCGCGGCTGATCAGGTAGGGCTTGAGCACGTTGTCCACGCCGCTGATGACGAAGGTGCCCCAGATGCCGAGGAACACCGCCATGCCGTACTGACCCTGACTGACCAGCCAGGCGGTGGCGGGAATCCACACCAGCGGCGGGCCCATGGGGATCAGGCTGAGGATGAAGGTGAGGATGCCGAGCACCAGGGCACCGGGAATGCCGGCGATGTAGAAGCCGATCAGCGCCAGCAGCGCCTGGGCCGCCGCGGTGCCGATCACACCGTTGACCACCCGCTGCACGGTGCCGGCGACCAGCTCCAGGTAGTGGTCGGCGCGGCTGCCGCCGATCAGGCGCTCCAGCAGGCTGTGGGCGAAGGCCGCCATGCGCGGGCCGTCGCGGTAGAAGAAGAACACCAGCACCAGGCTCAGGGCCAGTTCTAGCATGCCGCCGCCGATCTGCGCGCTGCGCGCCAGCAGCCAGTTGCCGACCTGGCCCAGGTAGGGACGCACCGTGGCCAGCAGCGCCACGCCCTCCTCGTCGATCCGCGTCCAGGCGCCTTCCAGGCGCTCGCCGATCAGCGGCAGCCCGACCAGCCAGGCGGGCGGGTCCGGCAGGCCGTCGACCTGGAAGTCCTTGAACAGCTCGGTGGCGTCGCGGATGTGGTCGGCCAGGTTGAAGCCCAGCAGCACCAGCGGCACCGCGACCAGCACCATCCAACCGCCGGTGAGGATGCCCGCCGCGGTCGTCTCGCGGCCGTCGAGCACGCGGGTCAGCAGGCGCATCAGCGGCCAGCTGGCGAACGCCAGCACGGCGGCCCAGAACAGCGCCGAGAAGAATGGCGCGAGCACCCAGGCGCAGGCGCCGAGCAGAGCCAGGAGCAGGATCTGCACCAGCAGACGGTCGTTGTTCAGCATGTTCGGGTTCCCTGGAGCCGGGCGGAAGCGGCCCGGCGCGCGTCGTTCTTCAGCGTAGTTGTTGCAGACGCAATCCTTCGCCCGCCGGGTCACCTGCCTGCAGCCGGTTGCCGCGCACGCCGCGGCGCTCCAGCTCCACACGCCAGGCCTCGGCACTGGCACCGGACAGCTCCACGCGCAGCGTGCTGTCCAGGCTCAGGGTGCGCCCCAGCAGGTCGCCCCACTGCTCGTCCGGCTCGCCCAGCGGCAGGTTCAGCTCGCCGCTGGTCCTGAGCTGGCGCAGCAGGGTGCCGGCGGTGGGCAACAGCGCGGGCAGCGCGGCGCTGGCGTCCAGCTGCTCCACGTGTAGGTAGGAGCGGCGGTTGCCGCGGGTGATGCCGTACAGGGCGACGAGGCTGTCGTGCTGCGGCTCGGCCAGTTGCAGCAGCAGATAGCTCTGCCGCTCCTCGGGGCCGTACAGCGTGGCGTTGCCGAAGATCTGGTTGGCCCACAGGCTGGACGAGCCACAGTCGCGACCGTCGCACCAGAACAGCAGCTGGGCGCCCTGTTCCAGCAGGTGGCGCCGCGCCGCCTCGAGCGCCTCGCGCGGCGAATGCTCGTCCGGCAGGCGGTAGGTCAGCGCGCGCAGGCGACCCTCGGCGAGCACCTCGGCGGAGGCGCGCAACTGCCCGCTGATGCGGCGCAGGCCGTCCTGCGGGTAGCGTTTCTCCTCGGCGGCGACATCGCGGTAGTCGACGATCTGGGCGCGGGGAAAGCGCGGCACGCTGTCCAGATCCTGGCTGCCGGGCACGTCGGCGGCCAGCAGGGGGGTGCAGAAAAGACTTAGGCAGAAAGCGAAATAACGCATGCGGTTCCTCAGCGTGTGAGCATGCTCTGCGCGGTCTTCACCGCGCGATCATCATCCTTGACCCGCTCCGGTATCAGCAGGCCGCGTTGCACCGCGGGACGGGCGTCCAGCGCCGCCATCCAGCGCTGCAGGTGTTCCAGGCCCTCGACCGGGACGCCGGCCCAGTCGTGGACGCGCACCCAGGGAAAGGTGGCGATGTCGGCGATGCCGTAGTCGCCGGCCAGGTACTCGGCCTCGCCCAGGCGGCGGTCGAGCACCTCGTAGAGGCGGCGGGTCTCGTGCTGGTAGCGGTCGATGGCGCCCTGCAGCTTCTCCGGGAAGTAGCGGAAGAACACGTTGGCCTGGCCCTGCATCGGCCCCACCCCACCCATCTGGAACATCAGCCACTGGATCGCCAGGGAACGCCCCCTGGGGTCGCTCGGCAGCAGGCGGCCGGTCTTCTCGGCCAGGTAGATGAGGATGGCGCCGGACTCGAACACGGCAAAGCCGTCGTCGACGATGGCCGGGATGCGGCCGTTGGGGTTGATGCGAAGGAACTCGGGAGTCTTCTGCTCCTTCCTGTCGAAGGACAGCGCGTGCACCCGATAAGGCAGGCCCAGCTCTTCCAGGGCGATGGACACCTTGTGTCCATTGGGCGTGGCGGCGGTGTACAGATCGATCATGGCAATCTCCGATGCGACCTGCACAGCCTCGGCAGTTGCCGGGGCCGCGTCAAGCGCGGCGGAAGAATGGATTGAAACAGTCTGCAACCTGCCGCGCGCCGGCCTCGTCGTTGAGGTGCAGGTGATGGCCGCCGGGCAGCACGTGGGTTTCGAACGCAGTGGTCTCGACCAGGGCCTTCAGACGCGGCTCGACGTTCATCTGCCCGCTCTCGGCGAGGATCAGGCTGACCGGGCACTGCACGGCGCGGACGAACTGCTCGACGTGGGCGAAGGTCAGGCGCATCACCGACGGCAGGGTCAGGCGGATGTCGGTGCGCCAGGTGTAGCCGCCTGGTACCGGTTCCAGGCCACGCTGGGCCAGCAGTTCGGCGGCCTCGCGGCTGACCGCGACCACCCCGCGCATGCGCGCTTCCACGGCCCGTTCCGGGTCCGGGTAGACCGGCTTCTGCTTGTCGCGCACCGCCAGGCGCGCGCGCAATGCCTCGCCGAGGCGCCTGGGCGCGCTGTCCGGCTCGGCCGTGTAGGGCACCAGGCCGTCGATCAGCGCCAGGCGCTCGACCCGCTCCGGCACTGCGGCCGCCAGCAGGGTCGAGATGATCCCGCCCAGCGAGTGCCCCAGCAGCGAGAAGCGCTGCCAGCCGAGCTGCTCGGCCACCAGCAGCACGTCCTCCAGGTACTCCCACATGCTGTAGCTGGAATTGCTGGCGTAGTGGCCGGAATGACCGTGGCCGGGGAAGTCCAGGGCGACGATGCGCAGCCCTTTCAGCTTCGGCGCCAGGCGGGCGAAGGTCATGGCGTTGTCCAGCCAGCCGTGCAGGGCGATGACGGGAATGCCGTCCTCCGGGCCGAACAGGTGCGCGGCCAGCTCCACGTGCGGCAGGCTGAAACGGGTCTCTTCCACCTTGAAGTTCATGCCGAGCGCTCCGCGCCGCGGCCCTGCCAGCGGGCGAACAGGTCGCGCAGCAGGTGGGCGGTGTCCTGCGGCCGCTCCAGGGGGAACATGTGGCCGCCGGGTAGGCTCAGGTACTCACCCTTGGGCACGCGGTTGACCTGGCGCGCGTGGTGCGGCATCACCACGCGGCTGTGCCGGCCGCGGACCACCGCCAGCGGTACGGCGAGCTGCTGCGGGCGGCCCGGAGCGGTGTGCGGCACACTGCGGTAGATGCTGATCTCGGTGGCCGGGTCGAAGCGCAGGCGCAGCCCCTGCCCTTCCTCGCGCAGGCCGTGGCGCACGTAGGCGTCCAGGCACTCGGGGTCGAAGCGGCGGAACAGGGTCTTGCCGGCGAAGTAACCACGGGCCTCCTCGAAGTCGCCGAACACCTCGCGGCGGCCGACGGTGCGACCGGCCGGGGTGATCCGGTCGATGAAGCCGAAGCGCTTGGCGGCACGGATCACCATGCGGTCGACACCGGTCAGCAGCGGCGAGTCGAGCATCGCCACGCCGCGGTACAGGTCCGGGCGGCGCAGCGCGGCGTGGTAGTGCAGCACGCCGCCTAGGGAATGGCCGACGCCCCATACCGGTTCATCGCCCTGCTCCAGGTGCAGGATCAGCTCGTCCACCAGGTTGTTCCAGTTGTCATCCACCGGGAAGCGCGGGTCATGGCCGTGCTGCTCCAGGTGCCGCACCCGGTAGTCCGGGGCCAGGGCGGAGAAGAGCTTGCCGTAGGTGGCCGAGGGGAAGCCGTTGGCATGGGCGAAGAAGATGGTCTGGGACATGGCGGGCGCGATACAGGAGGGTTCCCGGGGATTGTCCGGCACGCTTGGGCGGGCGGCAATCGGCAGAAGGTGCCAGATGCGCCAAACAACCGGCGCAGCCCGCCAAAAGGCGGGCCACGCATGATGCGGGCTCAGGCGGCCTGGGTCGTCGGCTCGCCGCGCAGGCGGTCGAAGATGGCGGCAACCAGCAGGGTCAGCGCCACTGGCAGCAACCAGCCCAGGCCCTCGTCGGCCAGCGGAAGATGGTCAAGGAGCCCTGGCACGAAGGACTTGAAGCCGGCGGCATTGAGTGCGTCGACCAGACCGAACACCAGGGTTACCGCCATGGTGGGCACGAACACCCGGGAGGCTGAACGCCAGATGCCGCCCAGCAGACTCAGCGTCACCAGCACGATGGCCAGCGGATAGAGGCCGACCAGCACCGGTACCGACACGTGGATCAGCTGGGTCAGGCCCTGGTTGGCCACCAGGAGGCTGAACAGGCCGAAGACCACCACCACGCTGCGATAGGAGAACGGCAACAGCCTGCTGAAGTATTCGCCGCATGCGGTCAACAGGCCGACGGCGGTGGTCAGGCAGGCCAGGGTGATGACTACCGCCAGCAACAGGCTGCCGTAAATGCCGAAAGTATGTTCGACGTAGGTGGTGAGGATCTGCACGCCGTTCTGCGCATCGCCGGCGATCCCCTGGCTAGTGGCCCCGAGATAGAACAGTGCCAGGTAGACCAGTGAAAGGCCGGTGGCCGCGATAAGACCGGCCAGCACCGAATAGCGGGTGACCAGCGAAGCTTCGCTGACGCCACGATCCTTGATCGCCGTGGCGATGACGATGCCGAACACCAGAGCGCCCAAGGTATCCATGGTCAGGTAGCCCTGCAGGAAGCCTTGTACGAGGGGCCTTGCCTGGTAGGCCTCGGCGCTTGGACCGATACCGCCGGCCGGTGCCAGCAGCGCCGCACCACCAAGCACCAGCAGAGAGGCCAGCAGCACGGGCGTGATGAACTTGCCGACGCTGTCCACCAGCCTGCCCGGGTTGAGGGCGAGGAAAAGTACGATGGCGAAATAGGCGGCGCTGTACAGGGCCAGTGGTAGCGGCCCGTTGCCGACCAGGGGCGCCACGCCCATCTCGAAGGATACGGTGGCAGTACGCGGCGTCGCGAACAGGGGGCCTATCGCCAGGTACACGGCCACGGCCAGCAGGGTGCCGGCCTTGCGACCGAGCGGCGCGGTCAGTTCGTCCATGCCGCCACCGACACGGGCCAGGGCCACTACCGTGAGCAGCGGCAGGCCAACGCCGGTCATGAGGAAGCCGAACGCGGCGTACCAGACATTGCCACCGGCGGCCATGCCAGCGCTGGGCGGGAAGATGATATTGCCGGCGCCCAGGAACAGGGCAAAGGTCATGAAGCCCAGGGCCAGGAGGTCAAGGCTTTTCATACGAGTCATAGCGGGCGGTACCACGAAGCGGAGGTGAGGCGGCGCTCCATGGGGCTGGCGCCGCGCCGGCACCTTAAAGGATCGGCCGCCCCGGGATCGAGCGGCCCCGGTCGGCCGGTCGGGCGCAGGACAGCGGATGTCGCATATCTGTATTTTTCCTGTTCACCCGGACAGCTTCACACCCGGAACTGCTCGATCAGCCGATTCAGCTGCTCCTCCAATTGGCGGATGCTGGCGGCGGCGCTGCGAGTCTGCTCCACGGTGGTGAAGGTGTGCACGCTGATGTCGTTGGCGCGCACCATGCCGGCGCCCACCTCCTCCGCCACCTTGGCCTGCTCGCCGGCCGCCGCGGCGATCTGCTGGATGGTCTGGTCGATATCCGTCACCGCCGCGCGGATCTCGTCCAGCGACTGGCTGGCCTCCTCCGCGCCCTGCCCGGCCAGGCTCACCGCCTGCTGGCTCTCGCCCATCATCTCGATGGACGAGCGGGTGCGCTGCTGCAGGGTCTGGATGATCGTCTGGATTTCCTCGGTGGACTGCTGGGTGCGCTGCGCCAGCGAGCGCACCTCGTCGGCCACCACCGCGAAGCCACGCCCCTGCTCGCCCGCCCGGGCGGCCTCGATGGCGGCGTTGAGCGCCAGCAGGTTGGTCTGCTCGGCGATGGAGCGGATCACCTCCAGCACCGAGCCGATGCGCTCGCTGTCGCCACGCAGCGACTCGATGGCCTCGGCCAGGCGCCCGACCTTGTCGGCCAGAGTGTTCATGCTGCCCAGGTTGCTCTCCACCCGGGCCTGGCCACGCAGAGCGATATCCAGCATCTGCCGCGACAGGCGCTCGCCCTGGTCCGCGCTGCGCGCCATTTCCTGGGCGCTGGCGGCCATCTCGGTCATGGCCGAGGCGGTCTGGCTGCTCTCGTCGCGCTGCCGCTCCACGTCCAGATGCGCCGACTCGGCCGAGGCCTGCAGTTCCCCGGCGGCCCGCTCCAGAGTGTGCGAGGCGCCGGCCACCTCGGCGACGGTCTGGCGGATCTTCTCGACGAAGGTGTTGAAGCTCGCGGCCAGCCGGCCGAGGTCATCCTGGCCCTGCACCGGCAGGCGCCGGGTCAGGTCGCCCTCGCCCTCGGCGATGTCCTTGAGCATGCGGTTCATCCGCCCCAGGGTACGCACCAGCGCCCGGCTGACGCCGACGGCCACCAGCGCGCCGAAGATCAGCGCGGCCACCACCAGCCCCCAGAACAGCCGGTTGACCCGCGCCACCGTATCGTCGGCGGTCTGCGCCGCCTCGCCCATGGAGCCCATGATGCTCCGCTGCAGCTGGCTGGCCAGGTCGGCGATGCGCGGGTCGATGCGATCCATGGCCTGCAGGCTGGCGTTGCGCGCCTCGACCAGTTCGACCACCCTGGCCGCGGCGGCCTTGTACTGCTCCAGGCTCTGCAGGGCGCCGTTGAGCTTGTCCTGGGTGCTCTGGCTGCTGCTGCGGTCGCGCAGCACGGTCATGCTGCTCTGGGCGAAGCCCAGTTCGCGCTGGAAGGCCTTGGCCTGCTCGGCCTGGTTCTCCTGCAGGTACTGGTAGAGGTACTGGCTGCCAAGCAGCAGGTGGCGCATGGCCGCACTGGAATAGAACACAGCATCCAGGTTGAAGTCCTGCTGAGCGTTCTCCAGCACCGAGGTCAGGGCCTTCTCGATGGCCGGGCCGTGCTGGCTCAGCTCGCCGGCGACCAGTTGCTGGCGCTGCCGGCTGAGCGGCACCAGCTGTTCGCGGAACAGCCGGCTGTATTCATCGAGCAGGCTGCCGATCTCGCCCAGCAGACGCCGGCGCTCGGGGTCGTGCAGGCGCTCGGAGGTCTGCGTCTCCAACGCCTGTAGGCGCTGGTCGAGCTGGGTGAACTGCGCCTCCAGCGCCGCATCGCCGGTGCGCGCGTACTGGCGCACGGCGAGCTGCATGCGGGTCATGCCGTCGCCGAGCTGGGCGATCTGGTCCATGCCCGGCCCCAGGTCGCGGGTCACCACCTGCACGCTGCCGGCGATGCTGCGCAGCGACAGGCTGGAGACCACGCCCAGCACCACCAGCAAGGTGCAGAGCACGACGGGGACGATGGCGATCTTGTAGGCGATACGAAGATTGGCGAACCATTGCATGAACGGGCTTCCTGTTCGGGCGGACGACTGCCTTGTCCGGAACCGACCTGCCCTCCCGGCAGGAACGATATTGCGAGATTGTCACTGACACATGCCTGCTCAAGCAGGTTCTATGCCTACACAGCTGCATCGTGCGTGGAGACAGCCTAGCCGACCGGTCAGTTAACTTCTTATCGGCCGCTTGGCGACGATGCTTGAAGACTAGAAAAGAAAAGGCCACCCGAAGGTGGCCTTTTCTCATGCGGTCAGAACACTCAGGCGTTCTTGACTTCCCAGCCAGTCAGCTCGGCCAGGGCCTTGCCGATGTCAGCCAGGGAACGCACGGTCTTCACACCGGCGTCCTGCAGGGCGGCGAACTTCTCGTCCGCAGTGCCCTTGCCGCCGGAGATGATGGCACCGGCATGGCCCATGCGCTTGCCGGGCGGCGCGGTGACACCGGCGATGTAGGACACCACCGGCTTGGTCACGTTGGCCTTGATGTAGGCCGCGGCTTCTTCTTCGGCGCTGCCGCCGATCTCGCCGATCATCACGATGGCTTCGGTCTTCGGATCTTCCTGGAACAGCTTCAGGATATCGATGAAGTTGGAGCCCGGGATGGGGTCGCCGCCGATGCCCACGCAAGTGGACTGGCCGAAGCCGGCGTCGGTGGTCTGCTTCACGGCTTCATAGGTCAGGGTGCCGGAACGCGACACGATGCCGACCTTGCCCGGCAGGTGGATGTGACCCGGCATGATGCCGATCTTGCACTCGCCGGGAGTGATCACGCCCGGGCAGTTCGGGCCGATCAGGCGCACGCCCAGCTCGTCGCACTTGACCTTGGCTTCCAGCATGTCGATGGTCGGGATGCCTTCGGTGATGCAGACGATCAGCTTGATGCCGCCGAAGGCCGCTTCGAGGATGGAATCCTTGCAGAACGGAGCCGGAACGTAGATCACCGAAGCATCGGCGCCGGTAGCTTCCACGGCTTCCTTGACGGTGTTGAACACCGGCAGGCCGAGGTGGGTGGTGCCGCCCTTGCCCGGGGTCACGCCGCCGACCATCTTAGTGCCGTAGGCGATGGCTTGTTCGGAGTGGAAGGTACCCTGCGAGCCGGTGAAGCCCTGGCAGATGACTTTGGTGTCTTTGTTGATCAGGACGCTCATTACTTGCCCTCCGCGGCTTTGACGACCTGCTGGGCAGCGTCGGTGAGGCTGGTAGCCGCGATGATGTTCAGACCGCTCTCGGCCAGGACCTTGGCACCCAGTTCGGCATTGTTGCCTTCCAGGCGGACCACGACCGGAATCTTCACGCCGACTTCCTTCACGGCGCCGATGATGCCTTCGGCGATCATGTCGCAGCGCACGATGCCGCCGAAGATGTTGACCAGCACGGCCGCGACGTTGCTGTCGGACAGGATGATCTTGAAGGCTTCGGTCACGCGCTCTTTGGTCGCGCCGCCGCCCACGTCGAGGAAGTTGGCCGGCTTGCCGCCGTGCAGGTTGACGATGTCCATGGTGCCCATGGCCAGACCGGCACCGTTGACCATGCAGCCGATGTTGCCTTCCAGCGCGACGTAGTTCAGCTCCCACTTCTGCGCATGGGCTTCACGGGCGTCGTCCTGGGACGGGTCGTGCATGGCGCGCAGCTTGGGCTGACGGTACATGGCGTTGGAGTCGATGTTGATCTTGGCGTCCAGGCAGTGCAGGTTGCCGTCCTTCTTGATCACCAGCGGGTTCACTTCCAGCAGGGCCAGGTCGTAGTCCTGGAACAGCTTGGCCAGGCCGACGAAGATGTGGGTGAACTGCTTGATCTGGTCGCCCTGCAGGCCCAGCTGGAAGGCCAGCTCGCGGCCCTGGTACGGCTGCGCGCCGACCAGCGGGTCGATGGTGGCCTTGAGAATCTTCTCGGGCGTCTCGTGGGCGACCTTCTCGATGTCCACGCCACCCTCGGTGGAGGCCATGAACACGATGCGACGGCTGGAACGGTCGACGACGGCGCCGAGGTACAGTTCCTTGTCGATGTCGGTGCACGACTCGACCAGGATCTTGCTGACCGGCTGGCCGTTGGCGTCCGTCTGGTAGGTCACCAGGCGCTTGCCCAGCCAGTTGGCGGCGAACGCCTTGGCATCTTCCTTGTTCTTGACCAGCTTGACGCCGCCCGCTTTACCGCGGCCACCGGCGTGCACCTGGGCTTTGACGACCCACTCGCTGCCACCGATCTTTTCGCAGGCCGCAGCCGCTTCTTCCGGGGTGTCGACGGCATAGCCGGTGGAAACCGGCAGGCCGTATTCAGCGAACAGCTGCTTACCCTGATACTCGTGAAGATTCATGCTTATCTACCGTTCTTCGTTTAGGTATTGCGCATTTCGGCGCTGCGCTCTCGGGCGCCGCGCCACCTGTGACTGCTCTGACTAGCAGTCCGACGGACATTCCTGCGACTGGCTCTCGCGAACCGCCACGGGCCGCCCGCCGTGGTTGTTCTGCAAACCGGCGCCCCGTCTGGCGAGGCGCCGCACGCATCAACGCTTCTTGCGATTGGCGATGTGGATGGCGTGGCCATTCACCGCCAGGGCCGCTTCATGCAGCGCCTCGGACAGGGTCGGGTGCGAGAACACCATCATCCCCAGGTCTTCGGCGCTGGTGCCGAATTCCATGCCGATGGCGCCCTGCTGGACCAGCTCGGCGGCGCTCGGGCCGATCACGTGAACGCCCAGCACGCGGTCGGTCTTGGCATCGGCGATGACCTTGACCAGGCCGGCGGTGTCGTTGGCGGCCATGGCGCGGCCGCTGGCGGCGAATGGGAAGGTGCCGACGTTGATCTCGACGCCCTCGGCCTTGAGCTGCTGCTCGGTCTTGCCGACCCAGGCGATTTCCGGGTGGGTGTAGATCACCGACGGGATCAGGTCGTAGTTCATCTGCGCCTTGTGGCCCTTGATGCGCTCGGCGACCATCACGCCCTCTTCCGAGGCCTTGTGAGCGAGCATCGCGCCGCGCACCACGTCACCGATGGCGTAGACACCCGGCACGGTAGTCTCGCACTGGTCGTTGACGAAAATGAAGCCGCGCTCGTCCAGGGTCACGCCACTGTCGGCGGCCAGCAGGTCGGTGGTCACCGGGCGACGGCCAACGGCGACGATCAGCTTGTCGAAGGTCAGCTTCTGCTCGCCGGTGGCGTCGCTGAAGGTCACGGTGACCTGTTTCTTCTTCACTTCGCTGCCGGTGACGCGGGCGCCCAGGCGGATATCCAGGCCCTGCTTGCCGAGGATCTTCAGGGCTTCCTTGGAGATCTGCTCGTCGGCGGCGGCGAGGAACTTGTCCATGGCCTCCAGCACGGTCACTTCGGCACCCAGGCGGGCCCAGACGGAGCCCAATTCCAGGCCGATCACGCCGGCGCCGATCACGCCCAGCTTCTTCGGCACGGCCTGGAATTCCAGGGCGCCGGTGGAGTCGACAATCACGTCCTGGTCGACCGGGGCCGGCGGGATGTCCACCGGGCGGGAACCGGAGGCGAGGATCACGTTCTCGGCCTCGACGATCTGGGTCTTGCCGTCCAGGCCGGTGACTTCGACCTTCTTGCCGGCCAGCAGCTTGCCATGGCCTTCCAGCAGGGTGACGCCATTGGACTTGAACAGGCCGGCGACGCCGCCGGTCAGGTTCTTGATGATGCCGTTCTTGCGCGCGACCATCTGCGGTACGTCGATGGTGACGCCCTTGGCCTCGATGCCATGGATTTTGAAGCCTTCGTGGGCCTCATGGTACTTGTAGGAGCTGTCCAGCAGCGCCTTGGACGGAATGCAGCCGACGTTCAGGCAGGTACCGCCGAGGGCGACCTTGCCATCCTTGTCCTGGTACTTCTCGATGCAGGCGGTCTTCAGACCGAGTTGCGCGGCCTTGATGGCGGCCACGTAGCCCCCCGGGCCCGCGCCAATCACTACCACGTCGAATTTCTGGGTCATAACTCATTCCTTCTCGAATAAAACCGGATGGCCCCTTGTGGGGGCCACCGCGTTGCCGGCCGTGGATCAGATGTCCAGCAGCAGGCGAGCCGGGTCTTCCAGCAGATTCTTGATGGTGACCAGGAAGCTGACCGCTTCCTTACCGTCGATCAGACGGTGATCGTAGGACAGCGCCAGGTACATCATCGGGCGGATCACGACCTGGCCATTGATGGCCACCGGGCGCTGGATGATGTTGTGCATGCCCAGGATGGCGGCCTGCGGCGGGTTGACGATCGGGGTCGACATCATCGAGCCGAAGGTGCCGCCGTTGGTGATGGTGAAGGTGCCACCGGTCATTTCCTCGATCGACAGCTTGCCGTCGCGAGCCTTCTTGCCGAAGGTGGCGATGCCGTTCTCGACTTCGGCCAGGCTCATCAGCTCGGCGTTGCGCAGCACCGGTACCACCAGACCACGGTCGCTGGACACGGCCACGCCGATGTCCTGATAGCCGTGGTAGACGATGTCGTTGCCGTCGATCGAGGCGTTGACCGCCGGGAAGCGCTTCAGCGCCTCGACGGCAGCCTTGACGAAGAAGGACATGAAGCCCAGGCGCACACCGTTGTGGGTCTTCTCGAACAGGTCCTTGTACTTCGAACGCAGCGCCATGACTTCATGCATGTCGACTTCGTTGAAGGTGGTCAGCATGGCCATGGTGGACTGCGCCTCGACCAGGCGCTCGGCAACCTTGGCGCGCAGGCGGGTCATCGGCACGCGCTTCTCGACGCGGTCGCCCGCGGCGAACACCGGAGCCTCGGCAGCCGGAGCGGCCGGCTTGGCGGCCGCCGGAGCAGCCGGAGCGGACTTCTTGGCGGCAACGGCGGCGACGGCGTCTTCCTTGGTCACGCGACCGCCCTTGCCGGTGCCGGTGATGGAGTTCGGGTCGATACCGCCCTCTTCGGCGATCTTGCGCGCGGCCGGCGACAGGATGGCGTCGTCAGCGGCGCCAGCGGCCGGGGCGGCAGCGGGCTGTGCGGCGGACGCCGGAGCGGCGGCGGCAGGCGCGGCAGCAGCGGCCGCACCGCCTTCGCTCAGTTTGCCCAGCAGCTCGTTGGAGAGGACGGTATCGCCTTCGTTCTTGATGATCTCGGCCAGCACACCGTCAGCCTCGGCCAGAACTTCGATCACCACCTTGTCGGTTTCGATGTCGACGATCAGCTCATCGCGCTTGACCGCATCGCCCGGCTTCTTGTGCCAGGTGGCCACGGTGCCGTCGGCAACCGATTCCGGGAAGGTTGGGGCTTTGATCTCGATAGCCATTATGTGCGTTTCCTTAAATTCGGTTCTTGCCAGGGGGCTGCACCCGCAGCCCCCTGGGTGAAGGCGTTAAACAGTAAAGGCGTCCTGCAGCAGTTTTTCCTGCTGCTCGGCGTGCATCGAGGCGTAACCACAGGCCGGCGCGGCCGAGGCATCGCGGCCGGCGTACTGCAGGAACAGGTCCTTCTTGTGCGCGGTGGCGACACGGCGCATGTGGTGCTGGCTGCAGTACCAGGCGCCCTGGTTCATCGGCTCTTCCTGACACCAGACGATGTGCTTGAGGTTCTTGTACGGCGCCAGCGCCTCGGTCAGGTCCTCTTCCGGGAACGGATAGAGCTGCTCGATGCGCACGATGGCGATGTCCTCGCGACCCTCTGCACGACGCTTGGCCAGCAGGTCGTAGTACACCTTGCCGCTGCACAGCACGACACGTTCGACCTTCTTCGGCTCGATCGGATCGATCTCGCCGATGACGGTCTGGAACGAGCCTTCGGCCAGTTCTTCCAGGGTCGAGATGGCCAGCGGGTGGCGCAGCAGCGACTTCGGCGTCAGCACCACCAGCGGCTTGCGCAACGGGCGGATCACCTGGCGACGCAGCATGTGGTAGACCTGCGCCGGGGTAGTCGGCACGCAGACCTGCATGTTGTGCTCGGCGCACAGCTGCAGGTAGCGCTCCAGGCGCGCGGAGCTGTGCTCCGGGCCCTGCCCCTCGTAGCCGTGCGGCAGCAGCATGGTCAGGCCGCACAGGCGACCCCACTTGTGCTCGCCGCTGGAGATGAACTGGTCGAACACCACCTGGGCACCGTTGGCGAAGTCGCCGAACTGCGCTTCCCAGATCACCAGCGCGTTGGGCATGGTGGTGGCGTAGCCATATTCGAACGCCAGCACGGCCTCTTCCGAGAGGAAGGAGTCGTACAGCTGGAACCTCGGCTGGCCCTCATAGAGATGCTGCAGCGGCAGATAGGTGCTGGCGTCCTTCTGGTTGTGCAGCGCCGCGTGGCGGTGCGAGAAGGTGCCGCGACCCACGTCCTGGCCGGTCATGCGCACCGGGTGGCCTTCGAACAGCAGGGTGGCGTAGGCCAGGTTCTCGGCGTAGCCCCAGTTGATCGGCATGCCGCCGGCGGTCATCTTGGCGCGGTCTTCCAGCACCTTGGCGACCTGGCGCTGGAGGACGAAGCCTTCCGGGATTTCCAGCAGCTTGCCGGCCAGGTCCTGCAGGGTCTTCAGGTCGAAGCGGGTGTCGTGGCGCGCGGTCCAGGCGTGGCCCAGGTACGGCTTCCAGTCGACGAACAGCTCCTTGTTCGGCTCCTTGACCAGGCTCTTGACCACGTGCTGGCCGTTGTCCAGCGCGTTGCGGTACTCGTCGATCTTGGTCTGGATGCGCTCGTCGTCGAGGCGACCGGACTGCGTCAGGCTTTCCGCGTACAGCTCGCGGGTGGTGCGCTGCTTGGCGATCTGCTGGTACATCAGCGGCTGGGTGCCGCTCGGCTCGTCGGCCTCGTTGTGGCCGCGACGGCGGTAGCAGACCAGATCGATGACCACGTCACGCTTGAACTGCATGCGATAGTCGACGGCCAGCTGGGTGACGAACAGCACCGCCTCCGGATCGTCGCCGTTCACGTGCAGGATCGGCGCCTGGATCATCTTCGCCACGTCGGTGGCGTACTCGGTGGAGCGCGAGTCGTCGGCACGGCTGGTGGTGAAGCCGACCTGGTTGTTGATCACGATGTGGATGGTGCCGCCGGTCTTGTAGGCACGGGTCTGCGACATCTGGAAGGTTTCCATGACCACGCCCTGACCGGCGAAGGCCGCGTCGCCGTGGATGGAAATCGGCAGCACCTTGTCGCCGCTCGCGTCGTTGCGGCGGTCCTGGCGGGCGCGCACCGAACCCTCGACCACCGGAGAGACGATCTCCAGGTGCGAAGGGTTAAAGGCCAGCGCCAGGTGGACTTCGCCGCCCGAGGTCATGACGTTGGAGGAGAAGCCCTGGTGGTACTTCACGTCACCGGAGGACAGGCCTTCGACCTGCTTGCCTTCGAACTCGTCGAACAGGTCGCGCGGGTTCTTGCCGAAGGTGTTGACCAGCACGTTCAGACGGCCGCGGTGGGCCATGCCGATGACGATTTCCTGGGTGCCGTAGGAGCCGCAGCGCTGGATGATCTCGTCGAGCAGCGGGATCAGGCTCTCGCCGCCTTCCAGACCGAAACGCTTGGTGCCCGGGTACTTGGTGCCCAGGTATTTTTCCAGGCCTTCGGCGGCGGTCAGGCGCTCGAGCAGATGGCCCTGCACCTCGACCGAATAGGCCGGGCGGCCGCGCACGCTTTCCAGGCGCTGCTGGAACCACTTGCGCTGCTCGGAATCGACGATGTGGGTGAACTCGGCACCGATGGTGCGACAATATGTCTGCTGCAGCGCCTCGTGGATTTCTCGTAGAGTCGCCTCCTCCTTGCCGATGTAAAGCTCACCGGTGCGGAAGGTGGTGTCGAGGTCGGCGTCGGTCAGCCCATAGTGGTGGACCGCCAGATCGGCCGGCGCAGGACGCTGCCACAACCCCAGCGGGTCGAGCGTCGAGGCCTGGTGGCCGCGCATGCGGTATGCCTGGATCAGGCGCAGAACCTCCACCTGCTTCTTCTCGTGCTCGCTGCTGACGCTTCCGGCGGAAACCGGTTGGGCGCGGCGCTGGTTCTTGGCCAGCAGCACGAAATGATCGCGGACGGTGGAGTGCGAAACGTCGGTGGCGGCGTCGCCGTCGGCCGGCAGCTTCTGGAAGTAGGTGCGCCACTCTTCGGGCACAGCGTTGGGATCGTGCAGGTAGAGCTCATAGAGCTCTTCCACGTAGGCCGCGTTGCCACCGGATAGGTGGGCGCTGTCCCACATGCGCTGCATCACGCTTTCTTGCATGCTTGGTCACCCTCGGTAAGGGGACACCACCGGCGTAGAAGCCGTAGCTGGGCCATTCGAAGTCCTGAAGCAGCGACCTGGTAAGCCACTACGGATCCCGCAGATAGTCCGGGTACCAGCCCGGATGCCCCTGCTGGTCGTCATTTTTCTTTCAAAATAAGAACCCTGGCTTTGTGAGCTGGGGCTCTGGCTTTACTGCGCCGGCGAATCGCTCCGCCGGCGCAGGTGCAACGTGAAACGGTGTATCAGGTACCGCTCTGCAGCAGCATGTTACGTACGTGACCGATGGCCTTGGTCGGGTTCAGACCTTTGGGGCACACGTTGACGCAGTTCATGATGCCGCGGCAGCGGAACACGCTGAACGGGTCATCCAGGGACGCCAGACGCTCGGCGGTCTTGGTGTCGCGGCTGTCGGCCAGGAAGCGATAGGCCTGCAGCAGCGCAGCGGGACCGAGGAACTTGTCCGGGTTCCACCAGAAGGACGGGCAGCTGGTGGAGCAGCACGCGCACAGGATGCACTCGTACAGGCCGTCCAGCTTCTCGCGCTCTTCCGGCGACTGCAGACGCTCGATGGCCGGCGACGGCGTATCGTTCTGCAGGTAGGGCTGCACCTTCTCGTACTGCTTGTAGAAGATGCTCATATCGACGACCAGGTCACGAATGACCGGCAGACCCGGCAGCGGGCGGATGACCAGCTTGTTGCCCTTCACCACGGTGGAGATCGGGGTGATGCAGGCCAGGCCATTCTTGCCGCTGATGTTCATGCCGTCGGAACCGCAGACGCCTTCGCGGCAGGAGCGACGGTAGGAGAAGCCCTCGTCCTGCTCCTTGATCAGGGCCAGCACGTCGAGAACCATCAGGTCCTTGCCGTCGATCTGCACCTGGAAGTCCTGCATGAACGGCGAGGAATCCTTTTCCGGGTTGTAGCGATAAACGCTGACTTGCAAAGTGTTACCAAGAGACATGGTGGCCACCCTTAATAAGTACGTACTTTGGGTTCGAACGCCGGAACGGTCTTCGGCGCGAAGTTGACGGCGCGCTTGGAGACGCGCTTCTCACCCGGGAAGTACAGGGAGTGGCACAGCCAGTTGGTATCGTCGCGATCCTCGTAGTCCTCGCGGGCATGGGCGCCACGGGATTCGGTACGGGTGTCGGCGGCGATGGCGGTGGCTTCGGCCACTTCCAGCAGGTTCTGCAGCTCCAGCGCTTCGATGCGCGCGGTGTTGAAGGCCTGGCTCTTGTCGGCGATCTTGACGTTGGCGATGCGCTCGCGCAGCTCGGACAGCTGGGCAATACCCTTCTTCATGTATTCGCCGGTACGGAATACGCCGAAGTAGTTCTGCATGCAGGCCTGCAGCTCTTTACGCAGCGGAGCCACGTCTTCGCCGCTGCTGCGCTCGTTGACGCCGGACAGGCGCTTGAGCGACTGCTCGATGTCGGTCTCGCTGGCGCCACGGACTTCCACGCCTTCCTTCAGCGCTTTTTCCAGGTGCAGACCCGCGGCACGACCGAAGACCACCAGGTCGAGCAGCGAGTTGCCACCCAGACGGTTGGCGCCGTGTACCGATACGCAAGCCACTTCACCTACAGCGAACAGACCTTCGATGATCCTGTCGTTGCCGTTGGCGTCCTGGGTGATGGCCTGGCCATGGATGTTGGTGGCAACGCCGCCCATCATGTAGTGGCAGGTCGGGATCACCGGAACCGGAGCGAGCACCGGGTCGACATGGGCGAAGGTCTTGGACAGTTCGCAGATGCCCGGCAGGCGGCTGTGCAGCACTTCCTCGCCGAGGTGGTCGAGCTTCAGCAGCACGTGGTCCTTGTCCGGGCCACAGCCGTTGCCGGCGATCACTTCCTTGACCATGGAGCGGGCGACCACGTCGCGGCCGGCCAGGTCCTTGGCGTTCGGAGCGTAGCGCTCCATGAAGCGCTCGCCATGGGCGTTGATCAGGTAGCCACCCTCACCGCGGCAACCCTCGGTGACCAGTACACCGGCGCCGGCGATGCCGGTCGGGTGGAACTGCCACATCTCGATGTCCTGCACCGGCACGCCGGCACGCAGGGCCATGCCCACGCCGTCACCGGTGTTGATCAGGGCGTTGGTGGTCGAGGAGTAGATGCGACCGGCACCGCCGGTGGCCAGGACCACGGCCTTGGAGCGGATGTAGACGGTCTCGCCGGTCTCGATGCAGATGGCGATGACGCCGACCACGGCGCCGTCCTGGTTCTTCACCAGGTCGACGGCGTACCACTCGTTGAGGAACGAGGTGCCGGCTTTCAGGTTGGCCTGGTACAGGGTGTGCAGCAGGGCGTGACCGGTACGGTCGGCCGCGGCGCAGGTACGGGCAGCCTGGACGGACGGATTGTCCGGGCCCTTGGACTGACCACCGAACGGACGCTGGTAGATGCGGCCCTGCTCGGTACGGGAGAACGGCAGGCCCATGTGCTCGAGCTCGAACACGGCCTCCGGGCCGACGGAGCACATGTATTCGATCGCGTCCTGGTCACCGATGTAGTCGGAGCCCTTGACGGTGTCGTACATGTGCCAGCGCCAATCGTCGTTCGGGTCGGCCGAGGCGATGGCGCAGGTGATGCCGCCCTGGGCGGATACGGTGTGCGAACGGGTCGGGAAGACCTTGGTCACGACGGCGGTCTTGTGGCCGCCCTGTGCCAGTTGCAGTGCGGCACGCATGCCCGCACCACCGCCACCGACGATGATGGCGTCATAAGGAAGAGTACGAATGCTAGACATGGATCAGAAACCCCACAGGATCTGCACACCCCAGACGAACACGACGAACTGGAGCACGCCGCAAACCGCCTGGACGAGAAAACGCACACCGGTCGCCCAGCGGCCGATGGCCATGGGCGTCAGGTAATCGGTGGTGATGGTCCACATACCGACCCAGGCGTGCACGATGAGCGCGACCAGAGCCAGCAGGCTGAAGATGCGCATCGCAGTGTGGGAGAACAGACCATGCCAGTCGGCGTAGGTGAGGCCCGGATGAGCCACCACGAATCCGATCAGGAACAGGAAATAAGCCGCGAGAACGACCGCAGAGACACGCTGGACCATCCAGTCATAGAGGCCCGAGCGCGAGAAGTTGGTTACGTTGGTTACCATATCCAGACCCCCGCCAGAACGATGATCACAACCGATACGGCGATGACGATCTTCGAGCCCAGCTTGCCGCCTTCCAGCGACTCGCCGACACCCAAGTCCATGATCAGGTGGCGTACACCGGCCACCAGGTGGTACAGCAGGGCGGACAGCAGGCCCCAGATGATCAGCTTGGCCAGCGGGCTGGCGAGACACGCCTGAACTTCTGCAAAGCCTTCCTCGGACGCCAGGGATTTGTCGAGTGCGAACAGCACGATGACGATACCCAGGAAGAGGATGACACCGGAAACACGGTGCAGAATGGACGTATAAGCTGTGATCGGGAGTTTGATTGTCCTGAGATCTAGGTTTACAGGTCGTTGGCTATTCACGGCTTTTTTCACACTAGAGGCCCCTAACAAGCAGGGCAAGTTGTCGGGAAGTGCACTGGTCAGGTACCCCTCACCAAGGGAGTGCCAGCCGTCTAATTGTAGGCCTTTAAGCCCCTGACGGCCGGGCGCAGAGTATAGACAGTTAGGTAACTAATGACAACGTAATGGCCCACCCCAAAAAGCGGATTGCGCGCCCTCGACAAATCACGTATTAGGCCCCTCCCCGCGCCCTGAAAAAGGGCTGAAACCCGTCTGCCGCGTGGGTTCTGGTAAATTGACTTTCAGATTTATGTCTCTATAGTGTCCCGGGCCCTGCGTGGGGGGCTTCTGATGATTTCAAGCATAAACAGGAGGCCGACATGGCTGACAAAAAAGCGCAGTTGATCATCGAGGGCAGTGCCCCCGTAGAGCTGCCCGTATTGACCGGCACCGTAGGTCCCGATGTTGTCGATGTGAGGGGCCTGACCGCGACGGGTCGCTTCACCTTTGATCCTGGCTTCATGTCCACCGCCTCCTGCGAGTCGCAGATCACCTATATCGACGGCGATGCCGGCGTCCTGCTGCACCGCGGCTACCCCATCGAGCAGCTGGCCGAGAAGTCCGACTACCTGGAAACCTGCTACCTGCTGCTGAACGGCGAACTGCCGACCGCGGAGCAGAAGGCCAAGTTCGTCAGCATCATCAAGAACCACACCATGGTTCACGAGCAGTTGAAGAGCTTCTTCAACGGCTTCCGCCGCGATGCCCACCCGATGGCCATCATGTGCGGCGTGGTCGGCGCCCTGTCCGCCTTCTACCACGACTCCCTGGACATCAATAATCCGCATCACCGCGAAGTCTCGGCCATGCGCCTGATCGCCAAGATGCCGACCATCGCGGCCATGACCTACAAGTACTCCATGGGTCAGCCGATGATGTATCCGCGCAACGACCTGAACTACGCGGAAAACTTCCTGCACATGATGTTCAACACCCCGTGCGAGATCAAACCGATCAGCCCGGTACTGGCCAAGGCGATGGACCGCATCTTCGTCCTCCACGCCGACCATGAGCAGAACGCCTCCACCTCCACCGTGCGCCTGGCCGGTTCCTCCGGCGCCAACCCGTTCGCCTGTATCGCCGCCGGCATCGCCGCCCTCTGGGGTCCGGCCCACGGCGGTGCGAACGAAGCCGTGCTGACCATGCTGGACGAGATCGGTAGCGTCGAGAACATCGACACCTTCATCGCCAAGGCCAAGGACAAGAACGACCCGTTCAAGCTGATGGGCTTCGGTCACCGCGTGTACAAGAACCGCGACCCGCGCGCCACCGTGATGAAGAAGACCTGCGACGAAGTCCTGGGCGAACTGGGCATCACCAACGACCCGCAGCTGGAACTGGCCATGCGCCTGGAAGAGATCGCCCTGACCGATCCGTACTTCAAGGAACGCAACCTGTACCCGAACGTGGACTTCTACTCGGGCATCATCCTCAAGGCCATCGGCATCCCGACCAGCATGTTCACCGTGATCTTCGCCCTGTCGCGCACCGTCGGCTGGATCTCGCACTGGAAGGAAATGCTCTCCAGCCCGTACAAGATCGGCCGCCCGCGCCAGCTGTACACCGGCCACACCCAGCGCGACTACATCAAGCTGGAAGACCGCAAGTAAGTTCTGCGGGTAAAGAAAAGGCTCTGTCCCCGTTAAGTTGTTGCACACCTTGTGGGAGCGGATTTATCCGCGAATTTCGCGGCCAATCGGAATGCCGCCCAGCCGCTCCCACAAAAGCAGAAATTGCGCCACCAACACGTAACGGGGACATAGCCAAAGAAAAAGGCTGCCGGATGGCAGCCTTTTTTCATTCTGGTCTCAGCGTTTCTCGGCCAGCTCGCGCAGCCCCTTCAGGGTATTGAAGGGCGCATCCACCACGAAGCTGTTAGCCAGCCAGGATGGCACGCTGCCGCCCGGCTCGGTATGCACCTGATAGGTCACCTCGACCTTGCCCTCGCCCTTCGGCTCCAGGCGCCAGTAGCCCTGCAGGCTGGCGACCCGGGTGTAGTCCTTGTCCAGCGGTAGGTACTGCGGTTGGCCGTCCATCCTGCGGGTCAGGATGCCGTCGGCGCCCTGCTCCGAGACCACGTGGAGGACCGAGTCGCGGGCATCCACCGGCCAGGGCATCTTGAAGCGGGTATGGACCCAGCTCTCCATGCCCTCGTGCTTGAGCAGGCTCTGTTCGGCGCAGGCGTGAATCCAGGCGCACGAGCCCTTCACGTCTTCCTGCAGCTTGCGCAGGGTGTCCACGTCGCTGGCGATGGTGGTCACGCCGCGGTAGGCCTTGTACTTGGAGCCCGGCACCTCGCTCAGGTAGACCTGGATGCCATCCTCGTCCTTCGCCAGTTTCCAGTCCTCGGCGTGGGCCAGGCCGGCGGCCAGCAGGCTGAGGCCACAGGCGGCGGCCACTCGACTCAATGCGATCATCGTTGCTCCTTGGGATGTGGGCCCGCCGGCAGCGCCGCCGGGCCTGGGGTTCGACTCGCTCAGGCGGTGGCTTGTTCCAGCCAGCCGAGCAGGCGGATCGCCTCGTCGCGGCTGCCGCCACAGACATAGTCGGCGGCGGCGAACGCCGAGCACACGGCAGGCCGGTCGGGGCGGCCGAAGATGCCGCAGAGGAATTCGGCGGTGAGGTGCAGACAGCGCTCGCCCGCAGCCTTGCCGTCGGGCATGCCGGGAATCGGGGAACTGATGGAAGGTGCGATGCAGCAGGCACCGCAGCCGGCACGACACTCCATGAAGACCTCTCATGCGCTGGGCGGCGGCGATCTTAACGCCTGCGCGCCCGGCCTTCCATCACCTGATGTCGCGCAGCTTCGCCAGGCTGGCCGCCAGCGCGGCGCCCTCGGGATAGAACACCGCCGGCTGGCCCAAGGGCACCGGCACCTTCACCGGCTCGCCGGCACGGGCCCGCAACGTCCTGCCCGACCATAGATGCACCCAATCGCCGGCCGGCAGCAGCACCTCCAGTTGGCTCACCCCAGGCTCCAGCACTGGCGCCACCAGCAGCTGGTCGCCGAGCAGGAAGCTGCGCGGCAGCGCCTGCTGGCCGGCCGGATCGTCCGGGTAGTGCAGCCACAGCGGCCGCATCAGCGGCATGCCGCTGCGCGCGGCCTCCTCCATCAGCTGCTGCCGATAGGGCGCCAGTGCGGCGAAGATCTTCGCGCAGCGGGCGAACCGGGCCAGCAGCTCGGGCGAGCTGTAGACCTGCCGGTTGGCGTCCGGCCGGTTGCCCTCGTGGCTGCGCAGCAGGCTGGTGAAGGCGGAGAATTCCATCCAGCGCGACAGCAGCTCGTCGTCGCGGTGGTAGTCCTTCAGCGGGTGGCTGATAGTGGTGTAACCGCCGGTATCGCTGTGGTTGAGGGCGAAGCCAGACAGGCCGCCGGAGAGCATGCCCAGCAGCGCGCTGTGCAGGCCGTCATGGGCATCCCACGTCACCAGCTGGTCGCCGGCCCACAGGCTGGTGGTCAGCCCCGGGCTGCGGCTGAAGGCCGAGCGCATGAAGAAGAACAGCTCTCCCTGCCCGCCCGCTTCCTCCAGCAGCTCGCGGTTGAGCCGCGCCCACTCCTCGGGATAGCGGTTGTGCGCCAGCGCCGCCGGTTCGCCGCTGGCCAGCCGCGCCTCGTAGGGCAGCGCCTCGCCGAAATCGGCCATCCAGCCGGAGAAGCCACGGGCCAGCATTTCCTCGCGCAGCACCTGCTTGAGCCACTGGCGTGCCTCGGGGTTGCTCAGGTCGAGCATGCCGGCGCTGAAGCTGGTGTTGAGCAGCGACAGCGGCTGGCCGGTTGCATCGCGCAGCAGGTAGCCCCGCTCGCGCGCCTCGGCGTACAGGTTGCGGGCAGTGCCGGGCTGTTCGGCCATGTCCACCAGGAAGGGATTCACATAGGCCAGGCTGCGCATCCCACGGGCCTGCAGCTCGCCGTTGAGCGCCGCCCAGCCCGGGTAGTGCCGCTCGTCCAGGCTCCAGTTCCACCACAGTTGCTTGCCGAAGCTGGTGCTGCGCTGGCCGACCCAGTCCTGCAGCCAGACACCGGCCAGCGGCACGCCGGCCTCGTCCAGCTGGCGCAGGATGCCGCGCACCCGCTCGGTGCCGCCTTGCAGCCCGACGATGGCGCCGCGCTGGGTCCAGTCCGGCAGCGGCGGCATGCGCCCGACCACCACGGTGTGCTGGGCGATCTGCCCGGGTGCGTCCGCCGCCGTGTAGATGCGCGCGGCCAGTCGTCCCTCGTGTACTTCGAGCTGCACCCGGTGCTCGTCGCGCAGGTCGAACACCTGGTAGGCGCCCGACTCGCTGAAGAAGCTACGTCCCGCACTGCTCAGGTAGTGCGGCACCGGCGCGTAGGTGGTCCACCAGTCGCCGCCGGCGCGGGCGGTCAGGTTGGCGGCGGTGGTGATGGGCTCCAGGCCACGCCCGACGCCCTGCTCCTGCACCAGGATCGGCACCCGCCGGCCGGCCAGGTCGAAGGTGCTGAACTGTTCGCCGAAGCCGTGGAAACGCTCGTCGGGCTCGCGCCGCCAGTCGAGGTAGAGGCGGTTGAGGCGCTCGTCGTCCAGCGCCACGGCCAGGCGCACGCCGCGCTCGCCATCGTCTTCGAGGATCAGCGCATAGCCGCTTTCGCTGTCGTCGGCGCAACCCAGGACGCCGCGCAGCAGCAGACGCCCGTCGCGCGGCTCGATGGCGTCCAGGCGCTGCCGCCGGCAGAGCAGTTCGCGCCGCTCCTCGACGAACATGGCGCCGCGATGCTCCTCCACCTCCTCATGACCGCGCCCGGCGGCCAGGAAGCCGCCGTCGGTGGACCACAGCACGCGCTGGCCCACGAGCAGCCGCAGGCTCCGGCCATCCCACTCCAGGCGATTGCCGCCCAGGGCGAACTGGCGCGCCGAATCCAGGGCCGGCGCCACCTCCAGCTCGGCCCGGATGGCGCGCTGCTGCCAGGCTTGCCAACCGCTCCAGGCCGCGAATGCCGCGACACCCGCCAGCCCCAGCAGCACTCCACCGCGAATCCACCTGACCACGCCCTTCCCCCTCGAATGAATTGATCGGCGGCCGGGGCTTGGCCGGCCGCGCGCAGCTCTTTAGGCTTGCGGCTTTTCCTTGCGCGAGAACACCGCCATGCCGGTCTGGATGCAAACCGCCGCCCTGCTCACCTTGTCCAACATCTTCATGACCTTCGCCTGGTACGGCCACCTGAAGACCATGAACAGCAAGCCGTGGCTGGTCGCGGCGCTGGTCAGCTGGGGCATCGCGCTGTTCGAGTACCTGATCATGGTGCCGGCCAACCGCATCGGTTACACCGAGCTGTCGGTCGGCCAGCTGAAGATCATGCAGGAGGTCATCACCCTGGCGGTGTTCGTCCCGTTCAGCGTCTACGTGATGCAGCAGCCGCTGAAGCTGGACTACCTGTGGGCGGGCCTGTGCCTGCTCGGCGCGGTGTACTTTATCTTCCGCACCTGAGGCGGCCGCGACCGAGCGCGTCGGAACGGGCGTCGAATGGCGCCAACGGGCCCGCCCGGCGCCGGGCGGGCGATTGGCTCAGGGGCGCTGCTTGAGGCGGGCGATCAGGCTGGAGGTATCCCAGCGGCCGCCACCCATGGCCTGCACGTCGGAATAGAACTGGTCGACCAGCGCCGTCACCGGCAGCTGCGCGCCGTTGCGGCGGGCTTCTTCCAGCAGGATCGACAGGTCCTTGCGCATCCAGTCCACGGCGAAGCCGAAGTCGAACTTGCCGTCCAGCATGGTCTGGTGGCGGTTCTCCAGCTGCCAGGACTGGGCTGCGCCCTTGCTGATCACCTCCATCGCCGCGTGGCCGTCCAGGCCGGCGCACTGGGCGAAGTGCAGCGCCTCGGCCAGGCCCTGGACCAGGCCGCCGATGCAGATCTGGTTGACCATCTTGGTCAACTGGCCGCTGCCCACCGGGCCCATCAGCTTGACCATCTTGGCGTAGGCGTCGATCACCGGCTCGGCGCGCTTGTAGAAGTGTTCCTCGCCACCGACCATCACCGTCAGCATGCCGTTCTCGGCGCCGGCCTGGCCGCCGGACACCGGCGCGTCGAGGAAGCCCAGGCCACGCTCGACGGCAATGGCCGCCAGCTCGCGGGCGACATCGGCCGAGGCGGTGGTGTGGTCGACCAGCACCGCGCCGGGCGCCATGCCGGCGAAGGCGCCGTCCGGGCCGAGCACCACGCTGCGCAGGTCGTCGTCGTTGCCCACGCAGGTCATCACGAACTCGGCGCCCTGAGCCGCCTCGCGCGGAGTGGCCGCCGACTCGCCGGCGAATTCGTCCTCCCACAGCTGCACCTTGGCCGGGGAGCGGTTGTACACGCAGGTCTCATGCCCTTCGCAGGCCAGATGCCCGGCCATGTGGAAGCCCATCACGCCCAGACCGATAAACGCCACCTTTGCCATGCCCATCTCCTCACTGACTGATGTCCAAGCATAGCCCGGATCGGCGCGGCGCCGGCCGGCACAGCTGAATGGCAAAACTGTGCGCGCGGCGTTTGCGCCCCGTCGCCCCGGCGAACACGCTTCACGTCGGCACCTCAAAAGGCCGCGTCGGCAATCGCTTCCGGCGATTCTTTGCCCGCCGCACGACCGCCGACCATACTGCTTCGCAACCCGAGGAGACCCGCATGCGCCAATGGCTGATCATCGACCTGGAAGCGACCACCGAGGAAGGCGGCTGGCCGGTGGAAGAGATGGAAATCATCGAGATCGGCGCCAGCCTGGTGGCGCCCGACGGCCACGAGCTGGAGCACTTCCGGCGCTTCGTCCGCCCGCTGCGCCGTCCCTGCCTCACCGCCTTCTGCCGCGAACTCACCCATATCAGCCAGAGCCAGATAGACGGCGCCGCGCCGCTGGACCAGGTCTGGCCGCAGTTCGAGCGCTGGCTGGAGCCGCACCTGCCGCATCTCGTCGGCTGGGGCAGCTGGGGCGACTACGATCGCCGCCAGCTGCAGCTGGAATGGCAGCGCCACCAGCTGCGCAGCAGCCTGCAGGCCATCCCCCACCACAACCTCAAGCAGGACTTCGCCAGGAGTCGCCGGCTGGCCCGCCCCGTCGGCCTGCACGGCGCGCTGCAGCTGACCGGCCTGCAGTTCCAGGGCCAGCAGCACCGCGCCCTGGAGGACGCGCGCAATACCGCCCGCCTGCTACCGCTGATATTTGCCGCCTGAGGGCTGACTGGCGCGGCCCGCTTGGGCATACTGGCGGGCCTTTTTTCACCCCTTCCGAGGAGCCCGCCATGTTCAAGGTCAACGAATACTTCGACGGCACCGTCAAATCCATCGCCTTCGCCATGAACGAAGGCCCCGCCACCATCGGCGTCATGGCTCCCGGCGAGTACGAGTTCGGCACCGCCCAGCTGGAAGTGATGCACGTGGTCGCCGGCGCCCTGACCGTCAAGCTGCCGGGCAGCGACAACTGGGAAACCTTCGAGGCCGGCAGCCAGTTCACCGTGCCGGGCAACAGCAAGTTCCAGCTGAAGGTCGCCGTGGACACCGCCTATCTCTGCGAATATCGCTGAGCCTGGCCTGATTGGAAGAACCGGCCCCAGTGGCCGGTTTTTTATTGGCTATGTTCCATTGGTAAACGCGCTTGTAGGGTGCGCCGCGCGCACCGAGGTCCTGCGCCGGCTTGCCGGTGCGCATGGCGCACCCTACTACACACTTGTTGACCCTTCGCTCCCAGTACCGCCCGGATTCCAGCATGCCTCGCGCCACCTCCATCGCCCTGCCCATCGCCCTGCTGGTGGTCGCCATGACCTCCATCCAGAGCGGCGCGTCCCTGGCCAAGAGCCTGTTCCCCCTGGTCGGCGCCGAGGGCACCACGGCGCTGCGCCTGAGCCTGGCCGCGCTGATCCTGTGCGTGGTGATGCGGCCCTGGCGCACCCGCCCCAACTTCGCCGCCTGGCGCTCGCTGCTCGGCTACGGCCTGTCGCTGGGGGCGATGAACCTGCTGTTCTACATGTCTCTGAAGACCATTCCGCTGGGTATCGCCGTGGCCCTGGAGTTCACCGGCCCGCTGGCCCTGGCGCTGTTCTCCTCACGCCGGCTGCTGGATTTCGTGTGGATCGTCCTGGCCGTGCTCGGCCTCTGGCTGCTGCTGCCGGACACCGCCGCCGACGACCATCTGGACCCGACGGGCATGGCGCTGGCCCTGGCCGCCGGGGTCTGCTGGGCGCTGTACATCCTGTTCGGACAGAAGGCCGGGGCCGCCCACGGCGCGCAGACCGTGGCCTTCGGCACCCTGGTGGCGGCCCTGCTGGTGTTCCCGGTGGGCTTGTGGCAGGTCGGCGGCGAGCTGTTCTCCCTCGACCTGCTGCCGGTGGCCCTGGCCGTGGCGGTGCTGTCCTCGGCGCTGCCCTACAGCCTGGAGATGTTCGCCCTCACCCGCATGCCGGCGCGCACCTTCAGCGTGCTGATGAGCCTGGAGCCGGCCATCGCCGCCTGTCTGGGGCTGATCTTCCTGAGCGAACGGCTGAGCCCGATCCAGTGGCTGGCGATCGGCGCCATCATTCTCGCCTCGACCGGCGCGGCGGCGACCATCCGCCCGCGCGGCCACGCCTGATCAGTACTCGCGCAGGGCGCTGGTGATCGCCAGCCCCTCCAGCTCCGCCAGGTAGTCCTCGCGGCTCAACAGGCCCAGGCAGGGCATGGCGCCACGCGCGTCCAGGGTGCCCGCCGCCAGCTTGCGGGCCAGGGCCACCGCGGCCATGCAGGGAATGTTCGGGCCGTCGTTATCTTCCGCCAGCAGTTCCCAGCACAGGCGCAGCGGCCGGCCATCCGTGCTCACGCCTTCGAGGCGCACGAACATGCCGCTGCGGCCGTCGCCAAAGCCTTCCAGCGCCACCGCCCGGCGCTGCAGGAAGCCCGCCAGCGGCACGGCGTCACGCAGCAACCCGGCACGCACCAACCAGGACAGCACCCAGGTGCCGAACTGGGTCGGAAGCAGGCCGACGCCGGCGGAGAAACGCACCTCGCGCACGCCCGGATAGCGTTGGGGGAACAGCTCCAGGTCGGGGATATCGCAGTTGGCCACCCAGCGCGAGCCGAGCGGCGCCGGGAAGTCGTGGCGGGCCAGGTCCTGCCAGCCATGCACGGTCCGCCATGCGCCGCCCCGCCACTGGCGGAAGGGTTTGCCGCAGTAGTTCAGTACCGCCGCCACCGTGGACACCCCGGGCGTCTTCTCCGAGGAGCTGATGCCGTGCCAGATCAGGTCCAGCCGCGAGAAGCGCGGCAACAGCGCATCGACCACCGCGCCGGCCAGCGCCGGCACCGAACTGGCGCCGCCGCACACCAGCAGGTCGGCCGCCTTCGCCGCCGCGTCCAGCTCGCCGATGCCGCAGACGAAGGCCCGTGCGTCAGCCAGGTCGGCGTAGTGCATGCCGGCGGCCATGGCGGCCCGTGCCACCCGGTAGTCCTGCCCCTGGAACGGGCCGGCGGTGGAAATCAGCAGGCGCGCCCCGGTGGCGCGCAGGCGCTCGGCCAGGTCGGGGGCATTCATGTCCAGCCGCAGCGCCTGGCCGCCGCTCCGCTCGGCCAGCGCCTCGGCTCTGGCCAGGTCGCGTCCGGCGATCCACACGCGCATCCCCGTGGTCGCCGCCAGCCGCTGCACGATCACCTGGCCGAAGTTGCCGTAGCCGCCCAGCACCACCACGCCGAAATCCTTTGCCACACGCGCTCCTTCGCTCAGTCGCCTGCGCGGCGCTCGGTATTGAACTGCAGCTCGGCCAGCCGGGCGTACAGCGGGTTGCTCAGCACCAGTTCGCCGTGGCTGCCGATGGCCTGCAGGCGGCCGCGGTCGATCACCGCGATGCGGTCGGCGTTCTTCACCGTGGCCAGGCGGTGGGCGATCACCAGGGTGGTGCGCCCGCGCATCAGTTCCGGCAGCGCCTGCTGGATCAGGTGCTCGCTCTCGGCGTCCAGCGCGCTGGTGGCCTCGTCCAGCAGCAGGATGGGCGCGTCGGTGAGCAGCGCGCGGGCGATGGCCAGGCGCTGGCGCTGGCCGCCGGAGAGCCCCAGCCCGGCCTCGCCCAAGTGGGTCTGGTAGCCCTGGGGCAGGCGCTCGATGAATTCGTGGGCGTGGGCGGCCCGCGCCGCCGCCTCGACCTCCGCGTCGCTGGCCTCGGGCCGTCCGTAGCGCAGGTTGTCCGCCACGCTGCCGTAGAACAGCGCCGGGTTCTGCGACACCAGGGCGAAGCAGCGGCGCAGGTCGGCCGGGTCGAGCCGGTGGATCGGCAGGCCCTCGACCAGAATCTCGCCCTCCTGCGGGTCGAAGAAGCGCAGCAGCAGGTCGAACAGGGTCGACTTGCCGGCGCCCGACGGGCCGACCAGCGCCAGCGTCTCGCCGGGGCGCACGGCCAGATCGATGCCGTCGATGGCCGGGTGCTCCGGTCGGCTCGGGTAGCTGAAGCGCACGCCGCGCAACGCCACGGCGCCGCTGACCCGCTCGGGCAGACGCAACAGGCCCTCGCCCGGCGCGGTGATCAGGTTGCGCGTGCGCAGCAGCTCGGCGATGCGTTCGGCGGCGCCGGCCGCGCTCTGCAGTTCGCCGATCACCTCGCTGATGGAGCCGAAGGCCATGCCCACGATCAGGCTGTAGAACACGAAGGCGGCCAAGTCACCGCCACTGATACGCCCGGCAATCACGTCCATGCCGCCGACCCAGAGCATCACCCCCACCGCGCCGAGCACCAGCACGATGACCACGGTGATCAGCCAGGCGCGCTGGCGGATGCGCCGGCCCGCCGTGGCGAACGCCGCCTCCACCGTGCCGGCGAAGCGGGCCCGGTCCTGGGCCTGGTGATTGTAGGCCTGCACCGTCTTGATCTGGCCCAGGGTCTCGCCGATGTAGCTGCCCACGTCGGCGACCCGGTCCTGGGTCTGCCGCGACAGCTCGCGCACACGGCGGCCGAAGATCAGGATCGGCGCCACCACCAGCGGCAGCGCCGCCACCACGATGGCGGTCAGCTTGGGGTTGGTGACGAACAGCAGCAGCACCCCGCCGACCAGCATGATGCCGTTGCGCAGGGCCATGGACAGCGAGGAGCCGATCACCGTCTGCAGCAGCGTGGTGTCGGCGGTCAGCCGCGACTGGATTTCCGAGGCGCGGTTGCTCTCGTAGAAGCCCGGGTGCAGGCCGATCAGGTGGTCGAACACGCGCCGGCGGATGTCGGCGACGAAACGCTCGCCGATCCAGCTGACCAGGTAGAAGCGGGTGAAGGTGCCGACGGCCAGGGCCAGCACCAGCACGAAGAACAGGCCGATGGAGTGACGCAGCGCTTCGGGCGACTGGGTGGCCAGGCCCTGGTCCACCAGCAGGCGGATACCCTGGCCCATGGACAGGGTGATGGCGGCGGTGAACAACAGCGCGGCCAGCGCGCCTACCAGGCGCCAGCGGTACGGCGAGACGAAGCGCCAGGCCAGGCGCAGCGCCTCGCGCCGGCCCGCGGACAGCAGGCTCATGAACGCGGCTCGGCGGAGTCGAGGAAGCGGCGCTCGTGGTCCGGGTCGGGCAGCAGGCAGCTGTCGTAGCGGCCGAACAGGCGGTAGCGGTTCAGCGCAATGCGGTCGTAGCACCAGTCGCGCAACGGCCGTGGCAGCACGCGCAGCCCGGCCAACAGGCGCCAGGGGCCGGGCAGCTGGCCGACGATGCGCAGCACCGCGTCGGAGCGGACGAACAGCGCCTCGCCCTCCACGTAGGCCATGGTCTCGAACGCGTCGATGGGCAGGCCGAACCAGGCCAGGATCGCCTGGCCCTCGGCGGACTGCACCGAGCAGAGGCGGAAGCGCCGCTCGCGGTCGTGGCGGATCAGGAACTTCGCCCAGCCGTTGCACAGCCGGCACACGCCATCGAACAGCACGACGCGCTCGCCGGCCTGGATGTGGGGTGGTAACGCCATGGATGCCTCCCGGGTCTGACCCGCGATGCTAACTCATCGGGTGAAGCGATAGTGGCCGGTGACGCGGTAGGCGAACAGGATGTCCTCCTCCTGCGTGCCACGGCCGATGTTGTGCAGCACCAGCGGCACGCCTGTGGCGCTGTGGCGGTCCGAGACGATGCCGATGTGGGTCAGGCCGCGCCCCAGGTCCCAGGTGACGACGTCGCCGGCCCGGTAGCCCGCCGGCTCGTCGCTCACCGCCAGGGACATGCCCTGGCGCTGGAACCAGGTCATCAGGTTGGGCACCCGGCGGTGGTCGATGTTGCGGTCCGGGCGCTTCAGCCCCCAGTTCCTCGGGTACAGCGAGAAATTCGCGCGCATGTCCTCGTGCACGCTCTTCTGCAGGTCCAGGCCCTGGACGCGCAGGGCGCGGATCACCACATCGGTGCACACGCCAGTGCTCGCCGGCACGTCGCCGCCCGGGTAGTCGAGCTGGCGGTAGACCGGGTCGTAGCCCAGGGTCACGCCGACCTGATCGCGGGCATCGAGCACCAGGCGCTGCGGGTCGATGGCGCTGGCCCAGGCCGGCGCCAGCGCGAACAGCAGCAGGAGCAGGAGGTGGCGCATCGGTCACTCCTTGCGTTCGGCGTAGCGCGGCAGGTCGTCGTGCAGCTCCCACCAGTTGGCCCGGGAGTCGGCGTAGATATGCCAGCCGGGCCGGCTGGCGACCTCGCCCTCCAGGCTGCCGGCGCGGATGCGCAGCACGCCCGGCAGCTTGCTGGTGCGGCTGTAGATCGGCGAGCCGCAGCGCGAGCAGAACACCCGCTGCTTGCCCGGCGAGGACTCGAACGCCTGCAGCCGCTCGGCACCGCCGAGCAGGTGGAAGGACGCCTCCGCGACCGGGATGTTGCTGGCGAACGGCGTGCCCTGCGCGCGCCGGCACTGGCCGCAGTGGCACAGCTGGATGGGCGGCAGCTCGCCCTCGATCTGGTAGCGGACGTCGCCGCACAGGCAGCTTCCCTGGTGCATGGTTTTCTCCCGGTCAGGCCAATGGATAGAGCAGTTCTTCCTTGTAGCCCGCCCACACCCGCACGGCGTCGGGGAAGGCGTCGTCCAGCGCCGGATCGCCGCTGTCCACCAGCAGCGGGCGCCCCTCCAGGGTGCCGAGCTTGCGTTTGGTGGCCACCACCCGCAGGTGGTCGAGGCCGATGGCGCGCAGCACCCGCGGGCTGATCTGCTGGTTGCCGCGGCCGATGATATGGCCCTGGCCGCCGATGGCGGTGACCAGCAGGCGCGCAGGATAGCCGTCGACCAGCGAGAACAGCTGGGCCTCGGTCACGTCGCGGGCGATCACCGCGCCGTCCTCGATCACGTCGACGCCCAGCAGGGTGGTCTCCAGGCCTAGGTTCTGCGCCAGGCCGTGCAAGGTCGAGCCGGGGCCGAACACGTAGCGCACGCCCTCATCCCAGCTTTCCCGCAGCCAGTCGGCCAGGTCCACCAGCACCAGCTCCTCGGACTCCATGCCGGCCTGCTTGACGTGCTGCATGAACTCGCCCTCCACCGGCACGCACAGCTCGCCGTACCAGCGGGCACTGAGACGGCCGTCGCGTAGCGCCGCCTCGTCGAGGTCGCGCACTTCGCCGCTGGACAGGCGCACCAGGCCGCCCTCGACCAGCCTAAGGGCCATCTGGCCGGCGGCCCGCGGGCTGATCGCGTAGACCCCGGAGTGGATCTTGACCCCGGCGGGGATACCGAGCACCGGCTGGTCCTCCCGCGCCGCCGCGCACACGTCGCGGGCCGTGCCGTCGCCGCCGGCGAACAGGATCAGCGCGCAGCCGGCGTCCTGCAGAGCGCGCACGGCGGCGCGGGTGTCCTCGGCGGTGGTCGGCCCCGCCCCCAGGCTGCCGAGCACCCGGTGGGCGTAGCCCAGCTCGCCCAGCAGATCGGCGCCCATGGCGCCGGGAAAGGTGACGAACGCCAGGCGTTCGGCCACCGGCCGCAGGCATTCCAGGGCGATGCGCGTGCGCTCCGCCGCGCGCGGCTCGGCGCCACGGGCCAGGGCCTCGGCGGCCACGCCGTCGCTGCCCTTGAGCGCCGCCGGTCCGCCGAGGCCGGCCAGCGGGTTGATGATCAGGCCCAGATGGAAAACACTCATAGCCACTCCAATCGAGGCGCGCCCTTGGCCGCGCCGAAAGAACCTCTCGCGTCCGCTGTCACGGCGCCTTCATCTGCCCTTTCTAGACTGCCTTCACAGCCTGGAGAACGCTCATGAACGCACAACAGCAGTCCCCGCAACCCCGCTTCGCCCCGCTCGATCCGCAGCAACCGGTGGGCGGCTCCGTCATCGACGCCGAGGGCCGGGAAATCCCCATCACCGAGCAGATGATCCAGCAGGCCTGCCGCGAGCTGGAACGGCGCTGGCAGGCGGCCCGCCAGGCCTGACGCTCAAGACAGCTCGCAGCCCAGCGCCCTGACCAGCTCCGCCAGGCGTGGCGCCTCGCCGTCCAGGCGCACGCGCAGGCCGTCGATCTCGCGGCGATAGGGGTAGTGCTTGCGCAGCGCATCGAAGGCCGCCTTGCGCTGCGCCGCGTCGCCCACCAGCGAGCGGCGGAAGTCGGCATCGTCGCGGCGCGGGTCGTACACCGCCCGGCACAGGTTCGCCAGCGCCCACTCGGGGCTCGCCCCGGCATGCAGGGCCATGGCCTCCAGCCAGGCCGGCGGCAGCAGGTCGGCCAGCCGCACCCGCTCCTCCAGCCCCATCGCCGCGCAGTAGGCCCGATAGATCTGCGCGGTGCCGCGCAGCTTGCCGTCCAGGCTGTAGCCGGCGATGTGCGGGGTGGCGATGCGGCACAGCGCGGCCAGCTCGGGGTCGGCCAGCGGCTCGCCCTCCCACACGTCCAGCGCCACCTGCAGGTCGGCCCCCGCGCTCAGGTGGGCCTTGAGCGCCGCGTTGTCCACCACCGGGCCGCGGCTGGCATTGATCAGCCAGGCGCCCGGGCGCAGCGCGCGCAATTGCTCGGCGCCGAGCAGGTGGCGGGTGCCGGCGCCCAGCGGCGTGTGCAGGCTGATCACATCGCATTCGTGCAGGATGGTCGCCAGGTCGACGAAGTCGCCGCCCTCGGCGGCCTGGCGCGGCGGGTCGCACACCAGCACCGGCCAGCCCAGGCCGCGCAGCACCTGCACCAGGCGGCCGCCGACCTGGCCGGCGCCGACCACGCCGTAGCGCAGCCCGGCCAGCGGCCTGCCGGTGGTCTCGGCCAGTGCCAGCAGGCAGCCCAGCACGTAGTCCACCACGCCCCGGGCGTTGCAGCCGGGGGCGCTGGACCAGGCGATGCCGGCCTCGGCGAAGTAATCGAGGTCGAGATGGTCGGTGCCGATGGTGCAGGTGCCGACGAAGCGCACCCGGCTGCCCTCCAGCAGGGCGCGGTCGACCCGGGTCACCGAGCGCACCAGCAGCACCTCGGCGTCGCCCAGGGCGGCGCGGTCGATGCCACGGCCGGGATGGCGGGCGATCGGGCCGAAGGCGGAGAAGAATTCGTCGAGCAGCGGGATGTTTTCGTCGGCGACTATCTGCATGGAGCACTCCAATCACGAGCCGCCATTCTAGGCGCTCTGCGCTAGTCCCGGTAAACCGCGCTTTTCTGACCAGGGGGACAGGGCTAGACTAGCGCGCCTTTTCGCACCGCCCGCCGGACCTCCCATGCCCGCCCTCTCCCGCCCCGCCCGCGCCCTGGCCGAACTGCGCGCCCTGCTGTCGCTGGCGACACCGATCATCATCGCCCAGCTGGCGCACACCGCCATGGGCTTCGTCGACGCCGTGATGGCCGGCCGCGTCAGCCCGCGGGACCTCGCCGCCGTGGCCCTGGGCAATTCCCTGTGGGTGCCGGTGTACCTGCTGATGACCGGCCTGCTGCTGGCCACCACGCCCAAGGTGGCGCAGCGCTTCGGCGCCGGCACCCACGGCGAGATCGGCCCGCTGGTGCGCCAGGCCCTGTGGCTGGGGCTGGTGATCGGCTGCTGCTGCGCCGCCCTGCTGTGGAACGCCACGCCGGTGCTGCGCCTGATGCAGGTCGAGCCGGAGCTGACCGACATGTCCATGCGCTACCTGCACGGCATCGCCTTCGGCTTCCCGGCGGTGGCCATCTACCAGGTGCTGCGCTGCTTCAGCGACGGCCTCGGCCGCACCCGGCCGAGCATGATCATCGGCATCGGCGGGCTGCTGCTGAACATCCCGCTCAACTACGTGCTGATCTACGGCCACCTCGGCATGCCGGCCCTCGGCGGCGTGGGCTGCGGCTGGGCCAGCGGCATCGTCATGTGGGGGATGCTGCTGGCCCTGCTGTGGTGGGTGCGCCGCGCGCCCTACTACCAGGCCAGCCAGCTGTTCCGCCGCTTCGACCGGCCGCAGTGGCCGGTAATCAGGCGCCTGCTGTCGATCGGCGTGCCCATCGGCGTGTCGATCTTCGCCGAGGCGAGCATCTTCTCGGTGATCGCCCTGCTGATCGGCGGGCTGGGCGCCACGGTGGTGGCCGGCCACCAGATCGCCCTGAACTTCAGCTCGCTGGTGTTCATGATCCCCTATTCCCTGGGCATGGCCGCCACGGTGCGGGTCGGCCAGGCGCTGGGCCGCGGCCAGCCGCGCGATGCACGCTTCTCGGCGGGCGTGGCGATGGGCACGGCGCTGGGCTATGCCTGCCTGTCGGCGAGCCTGATGTTCGCCCTGCGCCACGAGATCGCGCAGATCTACACCTCGGCCCCGGAGGTGATCGCCATCGCCAGCGGGCTGATCGTGTATTCCGCGCTGTTCCAGTTCTCCGACGCCATCCAGGTGACCGCGGCCGGCGCCCTGCGCGGCTACCAGGACACCCGCGCGACCATGGTCTTCACCCTGTTCGCCTACTGGGGCATCGGCCTGCCGGTGGGTTACGCGCTGGGGCTGAGCGACCTGTTCGGCGAGCCCTCCGGGCCCAAGGGGCTGTGGCAGGGCCTGGTGGTCGGCCTGACCTGCGCCGCCGTGCTGCTCGGCATCCGCCTGCAGCGCAGCGCGCGCCGGCACATTCGCGCGTGATCGACGTATGGTGGTGACGCGGGTTTCACCCGCCCTACGCGGGTGATGCACGGCGCCGCCGGGAGATCAATCGAGCTTCTTGCGAATCCAGTACTGGTAGGTGCCGCCGTCCTCGCCCTGCTCCAGCAGCTCGTGGCCGAGGAACAGGCAGAACTTGGGAATGTCGCGCTTGGTCGAGGGATCGGTGGCGAGCACCTGGAGCAGGCCGCCGGCCGGCAGGTCGCGCACCTTGTTGTGCAGCATCATCACCGGCTCGGGACAGAACAGGCCGGTGGCGTCGAGGATGGCATCGGGGGCCAGGCTCTTCGGGTTGGACATGGTAGGGCTCCGCAGACAGGCGCGTATTGTCACGCAAAGCCGCCCGCCGGACCACCCACACCGGCCCGCCCGCCTCCGCCACGGCAGGCGGGCGGCCATGCGCGGCTCAGTAGCGCCGGTTGCGCAGCATGGTGCGGACGTTGCCGTCGATCGGCAGCGCATAGTCGTGCACCGCGAGGATCACGTTGGTGTTCGGCTGGATCACCTTCAGGTTGACGAAGACGTAGTCCTTGCTTTCGCCGTAGGTGCCAACCACCACCGCCTGGGCCGAGTAGGAACTGGCCAGTTCGTGGATTTCCCGCGTCAGCATCAGCTCGCCCTGGCTCTGGGACATGTAGACGTTGTTGCGGAACTTCATCTCCACCATCCGATAGCCAGCCTGGGTGAAGCGCGCGGAAATCTGCTCGGAGATCAGCCGGCCCAGGGTGGACGAGTTTTCCAGAGCGTCGATGTTGACCAGCGTGGCGATGATCATGGTGCCGCCACCGCCGGGCATCTGCGCCAGCAGGGCGTCGGCCGCCTGGTGGTTGGTGGGGATGAAGGGGTTGCTGCGCGCGGCCGCGTAGCTCGGCCCCTTCTCCGTCGGGGCGCAGCCGGCCGTGCCGAGCAGGCTCAGCGCCAACAGCGAAACCAGCAGGGAACGTCTCATCGGCTGCCCCCCTTGACCGGCAGGGCGGCGCTGCGGGCGTACAGCCCCCAGTCCGCGTCGGTGGTGTAGTAGGCGGTACTGGTCTGGGCGTAGTAGCGCTCGTCGCTGGACACGCTGGTGGTCACGATCAGCTCGCTCTGCGGCACGTCGGCGGCGTACCTGGAGCCGAACCAGTTGGCCGCGTCCAGGGCGACCGCGCCGCCCATCATGGCCGCGCCCGGCGACACGTTGCTGTAGAGGTTGCGCAGCACCCACAGCCCGCCCGCCAGCGTGGTCAGCTCGCCGGCCGCCCGTGGCTTCTGGCGGCCCTGGGAGAAGCGCAGCGGATTGGCGGACACCTCCACCAGCAGGGTGCCCGGCCGGTCCGCCGTCTTCATCACGGGGTGCCCCGAAGCACTGAGGATGCCCACCAGCTGGGTGGTGAACGCCTGCTCGAAGGGGCTCTGCCCGGCGCCCTGGCGCACGTGCAGCGGCGCGCCGTCGGGCAGGGACTTGAGCAGTTGCGTGGCCGCATCCTCGGCGATCAGCTGCCAGTGGGAAGCCGCCTGCAGCTTCTGCTGCTCCTGGCTGGGAAAGTGGGTCGGCTGCGGCGCTTCCGCGTAGCGCGTGCAACCGCTCAGCACCGCGCTCCCCATGAGCAGGCCCGTGATGATTGTTCTTTGCATAGTCGATCCTTGGATAAGAGACGCGGGTTGCCCCCGCTGGCCATTCGGCGCCGTCTGGACCTCTCGCAGGCCTGCCGTGCAAAGCCTCCCCCACGACTTCCCCGATCGGACTCCAGATACAGCACTAGGCATATTAGATCATCTAATTACCTAGACATATTGAAGCCTAACGGAAGGATTGTGAACGCTCAATCATTTCGCGCATGGATTTGGACATGACAAATTAGGTTTACCCGTGCGCCAGAAACTCGCAGCTACCGTAGGCAAGACCATCGCAAGGCACCGCGCCGCGCTGGGCATCACGCAGGAGCAACTCTCGCTGGCACTGGAAGTGGACCCGATCACCATCTCCCGCTTCGAGCGGGGCGTCAGCCTGCCTTCCCTGGCGACCATACAGAGGCTGTGCGAGATATTCGGGGTGTCCCTCAGCGAATTCTTCGCCGAGGACGGGGCGCCGGGCGCCCATGGCGAAGCCAGCGCGCTGCAGGCGATGCTCGACTCCCTGCACGAGGAGGAGCGCGCCTTCGCCCTCGAGACCCTGACCCGGTTCTGCCGCCTCACCACCAGGCGGCGCAGGCAGCCCTGAGCCC